>JAZQYC010000064.1:0-6109 GCA_045633285.1 Clostridia bacterium
CCTTGCTTGCACGATATGCTACGATCTCAAGAAAGTTTGCATTCGAGCACATTACGTTGAGCATGCCGTCGAATTTTTCAGATAGCTCGGCACGCATAGCGTTGACCCTTTCAGGATCAGCTATTGCAAGGATCTTGGTTGGTCTTGCCTCGGGGTGCTTTGCAAAGTACGCGCTAAGCGGTACGCCCGATGCAAACCTTGCGCCACTACTGAAATTCTCAAAATAATAGTCGCCCTCTTCGGTAAATTTTTGACAGAAAATAACGTCCTCTAAATAGGTCTGGATATAAACGGCCCTTTCCTCAAAATACGTACAAATATCGTTGAGGTATTTATTAGGAACGGGAACGTGAGCCTTTCTTGCCCCCGTTGAAACGTCATAAAGCGCCGCGCCATTATAACAATATATATCTCCCCTTAGACCGGCTTTTTCAGCGTACGGTCTGATAGATCCGAACATTCTGCCCGTGCAAAAGAAAGCCTTTCCACCCTTTGCGTTATATTCGTTAATAGCCTTTAGCGTGCGCTCTGATACCGTGTCGTCTGATCTCAGCACGGTACCGTCGAAGTCAAGAGCAAGAATCTTGTATTTCATTTATTCCTCCGATAAAACCTCGTTATTTTCTACTTTTTTTGCTATTTCGTTGGTGTCAAGAGAATTCTTGAACACAAAGAATCTTTGATAGAAAAACTCCGTAACGAAATTGATCACCATAGTGCCTATTTCAAGCACGTAATTATTCCAACCATAATCGGGCAGAACTGCGTTCCACCAGGTCGAAAGCGGAGTAAATACCAAATAGAAGCACGCTACCTTAAGCATAGCGATAGGTACGTTGTTTGCAGACTTAAAGGTGTAGCGTCTGTTAATCGTAAAATTCCACACTACGCTGAGAACGAGCGAGATAAGATAAGCTATCCAATGCTCGAGAGCGAGCACCTCAAACAAAACCGTATAAGCTCCTATCTGAATAATACCAGCAGATATGGATATAAGCAAAAACTTAAGCGCTCTTATCCATTCTTTTTTGTCAACCTTAGAACTATTGTTTCCCATAATCTCTCCTTTTGATCGTAAGATCAAGCTTAAGCTTGGTACATTTTATCACAAAAAATCTACACGTGTCAAATATTTGACATATAAAGAGAGCCTATATACTGCGAAAAGCACGCAATATGCGTGCTTTTCGCTTATTTGAGTAAGTCGATTATTTCTTAGAATCTGCTATTATCTTCTCTGCCGTCTGCTGAGGTACTTCCTCGTAGCGAGCAAACTCCATAGCGTATTTTCCTCTGCCCTGCGTCATCGAACGAAGATCGGTTGCGTACTTGAGCATTTCCGCCGACGGAGCTTCTGCCGTGATCTCCTGCAAGCCGTCTACCATTTCCATACCAAGTATTCTACCACGACGCTTGTTCATATCTCCGAGAATATCTCCGGTGTAAGCATCGGGTACGCTTACCTTATAGGTGTAGATAGGCTCGAGGATAACGGGCTTAGCGTTTCTGACGCCCTCGTCGTATGCAAGCTTAGCCGCGCTTATGAATGCAATTTCCTTACTATCTACGGGGTGATATTTACCGTCAAACAGAGTACACTTGAGATTGATCATAGGATATCCTGCAAGAACGCCTGCCTTGATAGCCTCTCTAAGTCCCTTTTCTACGGCAGGAATGAACTGCTTGGGAACTGAGCCTCCGACCGTCTCGTCAACGAATTCAAACTCTCCGTCTGCTGCGCCCGATTCGAATCTGATATTAACTACGCCGTACTGACCTGCGCCACCCGTCTGCTTTTTGTGCTTGCCTTCTGCTTCTGCTTTTCCCTTAACTGTCTCTTTGAATGCGATTCTCGGCTCGGAGAGTACCGCCTCACAGCCAAATTTTGCCTTGAGCTTCTTGCAAAGAACGTCAAGATGGGTCTCGCCCTGTCCGCGAATAACCATTTCGCCGGTGTCCTGATCCTTTTCAACGACGAAAGTGAGATCCTCCTCGCTGAGTCTTGCAAATCCCTTGAATACCTTGTCCTCTTCACCCGATTTTGCTGCGCCGACCTTCATGGTAAGCACGGGCTTGGGGAAAGCTATATCGTAATATTTGATCTTGAATTTCTCATCGCAGAGAGTATCTCCCGTATTGGTATTTACGAGCTTATTGACTGCGCCGATATCGCCTGCCGAAAGCTCCTCCACAGCCTGTTGCTTTTTGCCCTTCATAATGTAGATGCCGTTGATACGCTCCTTCTCACCCGTGGTAGCGTTGTATACGGTCATTCCGCTCTTAAGCGTTCCCGTGAATACTCTAATCATATTAAGCTTACCAACGAATGGGTCTGCAACGGTCTTGAATACCTGAGCCGAAAAAGGCTTGCTGTCATCACTAATGATAGAGAGTATCTCTCCGGATTCGTCAGTAGCCATAACAGGTCTGCGCTCTAATGGAGAGGGAAGAAGATCAACTATCTCGTACATAAGATTGAGTACGCCCATATTCTGAAGAGCAGAGCCACCCATGATAGGTATAGTCTCACCTGCTCTTAGACCTGCTCTTACACCTGCAACTATCTCGTCGTTAGTGAGAGTGCCCTCGCTGAAGAATTTATCAAGAAGAGCCTCCGAGGTCTCCGCCGCCGCCTCTATTAGAGCGTCCTTCAACGCCTTAACGTCGTCCACCATTCCTGACGGAACAGAAATTTCCTGTCTTCCACCGGGCGAAAACTCAAACGCCTTGCCCGATATAACCGAAACGTAACCCTTCATCTTGCCGTCGCGAATGATAGGAAGATGGGTCGGAGAAATCTTAACTCCGTATTTAGCTCTGAAAGCCTCTACCGTTCCGACGTAATTGCTGTTTTCCTTGTCAATACCGTTGACGAATATCATAAGAGGAATATGACGGCGCAAGCAATAGTCGATAGCCTTTTCAGCGCCTACGCTGAGATCACCGCTTGCATCAGCTACGAGCACGGCTGAACCGACTGCTCTCATCGCTTCCTCGAATTCACCCTCAAAATCATAAAATCCCGGAACGTCGACTATATTTATCTTCATGCCCTCCCATTCAGTGAAAGCGCACGCAAGAGAAATAGAGATTCCTCTCTGCATTTCCTGATCGTCATAGTCCATAACGGTATTTTTATCCGTGGTCTTACCCATTCTGTCTATGCTCTTACCGTTGAAAAGTATAGCCTCTGCAAGAGAAGTCTTGCCCTCTCCACTATGACCTATCAAAGCCACGTTCCTTATCTTATCTGCTGCAAAATCACTCATAATTCAACCCCTTGAAATTTTTATTTTGCATGACTGCACCTATATTATACAATATCAAGGATCATTTTTCAATACCCTTTTTGAATTTTTTTTGTAAATCGAAAAAAATTTTTTGATGCTTTTCACCGTTTTTGTCCGAGGTATCAAGGAAAACGTATTTGCTTGGAGCTTTTTGCTTGCCGATAAGCGCCTTGACCCTTGACGCAACGCCGAGGTTTCCGTCGAATATCTTGACATGAGGATAATGCTTCTCAATATAGGGTCTGAGGTAAACGAAATGAGTGCAACCGAGAACGACTGCGTCGTATTTTTTTAAAAATGAAAGGTTTTTGAGTGCGTATCCGTCCAAAAGCGAGGTGTCGGGCACTATCTCCTCAATGATTCCAGCTAGGCTCGTCTGAGGATAGCTCGTGACTTGTCCTCTGCACGAGGATATAAGCTCTCTGCACCTCTCGCTTCCAATAGTTGCAGGCGTTGCAAGGAGAGCAACTCTTAAGCATTCTCCTATCGCAGGCTTTAGGGCTGGCTCAGTTCCAACAAGCACGATATCGCGAAATTTTTTCTCAAGCTCACGCTTAGCGCAAGCCGTCATAGTGTTGCACCCTATCACCACGCATTCACAACCAAAACCCTTGAGCCTTTCTATCGCCTTAGCGCCAATTCTAATAAGCTCGTCAAGGCTCTTATTCCCGTAGGGAGCGTTTGCAGTATCTGCAAGGTAAACGTAATCTCCCCCACCCAAAATCTCCACGGTCTGACACATCGTGGTCAATCCGCCTGCACCGCTGTCCAAAAAGCCTATTCTCATAAAACCCCTCCCGAGCATTCTATGCAGGGAGGGGCGACGTTATTCCATAGCCTTAAGTATAGCCGAGGCTATACAGTCCGTTGCTTTTTTAATAAGCTCGTCAACGTTTTTTGGACAAACTAGAAGATCGGGCAGATCCTTTGCGCTTTTGTGATCAAGACACTTACAGTTCACCACCGTTGGCGTGCCGATTGCAATAGTTTTTACTCCAAGCGTCCTTTCGTTGAACGCTTCGATTTTTCCCATTGCGCTACCCGGCGTTATACCTGCATCACTCATCTGATAGCTCGAGCATATTCTGTCCACCGATCTTGCAGACAAAGCGTCTACGACTATAACGAGATTGGGCTTGATCTCCTTTACGATAGCTCGCACCGCGTCATAAGAGGATATACCCGTGATCCCCTCAAGATAAGGGGTAAAAAGCAAGATACCTGAAGGTCTTTTTCTCATAAGAGACTCGATAACGGACGGTCCGAGAGAGTCCGTAACCATATATGGATTCCCAACTCCCACCACGAGCGCTCTTTGCTTAGCGTTTTTTCTACCTATCAGCCCTTTCAGCTCCTCGCCTACAACGCTTGCAGGGCTTCGGGTCTTAATGCCGTTGACCGTAACGTATTTGCCTTGAGGAATGCCGATAGACGAGCTTTGCTCTTTGTTGACGTCAAATCGCTTGACTAAATGTCCCTTGACTTTTCCCTCAAAGCTCACAAGGCTCAGACTATTTGCTATCTCTTCCTCTACAAGAGGGTTTTTGTCTACGTAAAAATGCTCTTTCATATAATTATTATTACAAAACTAAAAAAAACCTTGCAATATTTGTTGCCAAAATTTTAAATCTGTGCTAAAATACATCGGTAATGATTGGTAACAAACAAAAGGAGTTATAAAATGGCAAACATCAAATCGGCTAAAAAGCGTGTTCTTATCAGCGCAGAAGAGAATAAGCGCAACAATATGATCAGAAGCAGAGTAAAGAACGCTATCAAGAAGTTCAACAAGGCTATTGAGGACAAGGATCTTGCTCTTGCTGAGTCACTTCTTCCCGAGACCGTATCTATCATTGATAAATGCTGCTCGGACGGCGTAATGCACAGAAATACTGCATCACGTAAGATTTCTCATATCGCTAAGGCTCTCAGCGACGCTAAAAAGGCTTCCGCTGCTGAATAAGCATACAGAAAAAAGCATTTTTTAAGCAAGTATTGTGAAATACTTGCTTTTTGTTGTACAAAAAATATATTATAACGTATACGGATAGAATTATCAGGAGTAAAAGCGTATTTACTCCTGATTTTTTTATTCGTTACAGTAAAACCAGCTCGAGGGAGCAGCGTCGGGCTTTCTTCCAACCGAGGTATTGTCTCGCCGTCTGTCACGAAGCTCGGGAATCGGGTTTTCCGCTGTTTCGTATCTGTAGTCCATTCCCCTTTTTCTTATACGCATCTCGATAACGTTGTGAGAGGGAACGATATCCACGGTAGGATTGAATATCTTTTGGAAGCGGAAGAAATCAGCATTATCAGGCAGGTCTCTCACTCTGACGTATTCTTCTTTGTCAGAGGTGAACTGTACGGTGTCGGCAAGTATCTTGCGAACGTATTCAATATTCTCGTGGAGTGAAATGGGCGCAGGGAATTCTCCCTCTCCTATTACCTCCTGATAGCTCTTATGCTCGTATTTTTCGAGAAGCTCACACGCCTTATGCAGATGAGATATCTCAAATGCAAGATATTCCTCCCACAGGCATTTGACGTAAGGATCGGTCTCAGTCATATAACACGACCAATAGAGATAACACTCGCAGTATTCATGCCACAAGAGCATCTCAAGCCACGTTCCCTCGGGGTCCATGAGAGATTCGTATTGAGTAACGTGCGCTTCCTCTACCTGAGCGATCTCCTCGTAGAGCCGTCTTGCAATATCCGACGTTGCAAGATTGGTGATATTCATATAGAAATTCATGGTCTGTTGCTCGGCAGCGGTAATTATCATAGTATTCAGCACGGTCTGAACGTCGGCGTTTTTA
>JAZQYC010000065.1:0-2409 GCA_045633285.1 Clostridia bacterium
GGCGCACGGTTAAGAAGGACGGGATGCTCCTTGATCACGTTCTCGAGCGCGTCCCATACGCAGGTGTCGATCTTGTCGACCTTCTTCTTTGCATCCTTGATATTGGATGCCTTCTGGGTCTCAACAAGGCGCTTCATTACGAAGGGCTTGAAGGGCTCGAGAGCCATCTCCTTAGGAAGACCGCACTGATAAATTCTCAGCTCAGGTCCTACGACGATAACCGAACGTCCGGAGTAGTCGACACGCTTACCGAGAAGGTTCTGACGGAAGCGTCCCTGCTTACCTCTGAGCATATCGGAAAGGGACTTAAGGGGACGGTTGGAAGGACCTGTAACGCTCTTACCGTGATGACCGTTATCGAAGAGAGCGTCAACAGCTTCCTGAAGCATTCTCTTCTCGTTTCTGACGATGATCTCGGGAGCATCCAGCTCCAGAAGTCTTGCAAGACGGTTGTTTCTGTTGATAACACGTCTGTACAAGTCGTTGATATCGGAGGTTGCGTATCTTCCGCCGTCCAGCTGTACCATAGGACGAATATCCGGAGGGATAACGGGAAGAACGTCCAGTATCATCCATTCCGGCTTATTGTCGGAAACTCTGAAGGATTCTACTATAGCAAGTCTCTTGATGATCTTTGCCTTTTTCTGACCGGAAGCCTTTTCAAGCTCCGCTCTCAGAGATTTGGAAAGCTGATCCAGATCCAGCTTCTGAAGAAGCTTCTTTACAGCCTCTGCTCCCATTCCGACCTCGAAGTCGTTCTGGTACTTGTTGTAGTACTCCTTGTACTCAGCATCTGTGAGGAGCTGATTCTGAACAAGGGGAGTCGTTCCGGGATCTATTACGATATACTGTATAAAATACAGCACCTTTTCAAGATGTCTCGGAGAGATATCGAGAAGTGTTCCTATACGGGAAGGGATCGCTCTGAAATACCAGATATGAGATACGGGAGCTGCAAGCTCGATATGACCCATTCTCTCACGGCGGACCTTCTTAGAGGTGACCTCAACTCCGCACTTATCGCATTTCTTTCCGTTAAAGCGAGTTCTCTTATATTTACCGCAGTAACATTCATAATCCTTTGTAGGACCGAATATCTTTTCGCAGAACAGACCGTCACGCTCTGCTTTAAGCGTACGGTAATTGATGGTCTCGGGTTTCTTAACCTCGCCGTACGACCACTGTCTGATCATATCGGGAGACGCCAGTCCTATTTTGATTGAATCAAAAATATTTCGTTCCATTCTATTCTCCTGCCGCCTGAGGCGGCTAAAATATATTTGATGAATTTGCCGCGCCCTTTCGGGCGCTATGCAATTCGGGCGTTAAATCTTAATTCCTTGATAACGTAATACGATTTCTATGCTTCGGACTTAATTATTCGTCGTCTGAATAGCTATCGTCATCAGCGTAGTCGTCGCTTGCGAACTCGTCATCTTCGTAGTCGTCGCCTTCGTCTTCCAGATCTTCTTCTATGAAGCCGTTTTCAAACAGCTCGTTCTGCTCTGCAACGCTCTTTCCGATCTCTTCTTCTGTGAAGTAAGAGGGCTGACCTACGCGCTCGAGATCTGACTCTGTAAGAGAGGAAAGCTCGATATCCTCGCCATTGGGATCCTGAACTCTGACGTCAAGTCCGAGAGCCTGAAGCTCTTTGACAAGAACCTTGAAGGATTCGGGAATACCGGGAGTGGGGATATTCTGACCCTTGATGATAGCCTCGAAGGTCTTTGTACGTCCGTTTACGTCGTCGGACTTGACCGTAAGGATCTCCTGAAGGGTATAAGCTGCGCCGTACGCCTCCAGAGCCCAAACCTCCATCTCTCCGAATCTCTGTCCGCCGAACTGAGCTTTACCGCCGAGAGGCTGCTGAGTAACGAGAGAGTAAGGACCTGTTGCACGAGCGTGGATCTTATCATCAACGAGGTGATGGAGCTTGAGGTAGTACATGATACCTACCGTAGCTGCGTGGTCGAACTGCTGACCTGTTCTTCCGTCGTAAAGAATAGACTTACCGTCTGCGAGCTTAAGCTTATGAGAAGCCTTGAGCTCGGAAATGAATTCGGGAGAACGCTTTTCTTCATCAGAAAGCTCTACTATTCCCTTTTCTCCGCTTTCTTCATCAAGAATTATCTCCTTGTAGAGTGTCTTTGCGCAGAGAGTCTTAAGGCAACCGTTCTTTGCGAGCTCTGCGATAAGCTCTTTGTTTTCTCTCTCCTCATCCGTAAGGAATTTAGCAGCGGGAACACCGTTTTCGTCATTTACGACCATCGGGATCTTGCTGGAAGAATTGAGAACCTTTTCTATCTTATATACATATTTGGTATTAGCAACGTCACCTGCTTCAAGATCGCGGTAGATGCTATCAGTAGAAAGCAGATCACGGTAGAGACCGGACTTAATGATGCAGTC
>JAZQYC010000066.1:0-5796 GCA_045633285.1 Clostridia bacterium
CTATAACGTCGGCTGAAACCTGCGCTCCAACGTCCGCTCCGAGAAGAGCAAACTCAAGCTCCTCGTAAAATTCGTCGTTTATGACCTTAGAGTTAAATACTGCGAATATCTTACGAGAGAAGTTCTCACGTGTTTTGGCAAGTCGTTCGTAAATCTTTTTGAAAAAACCCATATTATACACCTACTGCAGGCTCTGCATTCTTAACTGCGTCTGAAAGCTTAACCGATACCATCTTGGATACGCCCTTTTCCTCCATAGTAACACCGTAAAGTCTGTCTGCAAGCTCCATGGTGGGCTTACGGTGAGTGATGACTATGAACTGAGTCTGGCGTGAGAACTTACGAAGGTAAGACGCGAATCTCTGAGCGTTACTGTCGTCAAGCGCAGCCTCGATCTCGTCAAGAATACAAAATGGCATGGGCTTGAGCATCATTATCGAGAAGAGTATCGCAATAGCGGTAAGCGCCCTCTCTCCACCCGAAAGAAGTGAAATGCTCTGCAATTTCTTTCCTGGGGGCTCGGCAAGTATATCTATACCAGCGTCAAGCGGATCACCAGACTCTGAGGGGTGAAGAACGAGTCTTCCCGTACCACCGTCGAAAAGCTCCTTGAATACCTTGGTAAAGTTTGAGCTGATCTTTGCAAACTGCGTCTCGAACATAGTTACCATCTTATCGGTAAGGTTCTTGATAATGGTTTGCAGATCGTCTCTTGCCTTTTCGAGGTCGTCTCTTTCTCTCGTCATATCGGCGTGACGCTCTCCGAGGATATCGTAATCCTCAATAGCTCTTACGTTGACGTTACCAAGCTCGTTGATCTGTTTGCGGAGCTTGTTGATCTGAGCACTGCAACCATCGAATACGAAATTCTCGTCCTTTAAGGCAAGCGCACCGCTATAGGTCAGCTCGTAAGCCTCCCAAATTCTTGCCTGCATTACCTCTATATCAGAATCAATACGAGCAAGAGCGGACTCTTCCTTATAACGCTTATCAAAGGATTCTTGCAATTGACGGTTATAAGCCTTTTTCTCTTCGTCTAAGCTAAATAATTTGTCACGGAGCTCTTTTTTGCTCTCAGAGATGCGTACGATCTCCTCTCTTATGCTCTCAAGACGCTGTTTGTCCTTTTCAGACATCGTTGAGGACAAAGCCTCTCCCTCGGTCTCCTTGAGCCTTGCCATAAGAGTCTGTACCTCAGCCTTATAACTTATAACGTCGTTACGAGCATTCGAGCAAACTGCCTTTGCTCTCTCGGTCTCTGATTTGAGTGAAAGCACCTCGGATTCCTTGGACTGAACCTCAAGTCTGAGATCAATGAGCTCTCCTGCGCATCTTTCTCTTTCTGCCTTTTTCTCCTCGAATTCAGCCTTTCTCTGCTCAATAAGTCTCGTGACCTCTTGCTTGTTTTTGCTGATAGCGCCCTCGAGCTCGTCAACTGAGTGAAGCTGATTCTCTATATCTTCAATACGCGTAACAGTTCTCTCGGTATCTGCCTTGATCGTCTCTACCTGACGGGCGTTCTCATCGAGCGCACCCTTGAATTTTGCATATTTTTCTTGCTCGGTAGCAAGGCAAACGTCAGTTTCACGAAGTCTCTCGTTATGCTCGGTAAGCTCCTTTTGTACCTCGCTCGCCTCACGTTTAACGTCCTCTAAGCTCGAGTAAGCTCTATTTAATGCAACCTTTGCCTCAGAGAGCTTTTCTTTATGTAGATTGATCTCGTTCTCACGGCTCAAAAGATTGGTCGTGGATTGCTTTTTGCTACCACCTGATATCGATCCACTCGTTGCAAGAGATTCTCCGTCGAGAGTTACGATACGGAAGCCGTAGTCGTATTTCCTTGCGACGCGTACCGCGCTATCCATATCCTCTGCGATAATCGTGCGGGCAAGCAGGTTATCTATTACCTTACCGTATTTTCTGTCATAAGCAACGAGCTCGCTTGCAAGTCCGCATACTCCTCTTTCTGATAAAGCGGAGCGGAATTCACTACGAAGCACGCCACCCTTTACGCTGGACAACGGCTGGAAGGTTGCTCTGCCGTAGCTGTGCTGTTTGAGATGATTGATAAGGTACTTTGCGTCCTCCTCGGTCTCAACTACGATATCCTGCAACGATCCGCCAAGCGCTACGTCAACTGCGGTCTGATACTTTTCAGGAACGGTGATAAGCTGAGCTACTACGCCGATAATATGACGAGCAAGCTCTCTGTCGTCCTCTGCGTCCTTCATAAGGCTCTTGACGCTACGCTGATAGCCCTCGTACTCTCTGCGCATTTCCTCGAGCATAGAGCACTTGGTCTCAAGTGAGCTAACTCTTGCGTTGAGGGCACGTATCTCGTCGTTTACCTCGTTCATTTTTTCGGTAAGACCATTCGATCTATCGATGCTGATCTCACGCTTTTTCAAGCACTCCGTTCTTTCTCCCTCAAGTCTTGCGATCATTGAAGAAAGTGAGGAAGCGCTTTCCTTGATCTTCTCTGCGTCTTCAAGCAAGGTCTTAATGCGAGCGTTATTTTCCGCTCTGCGCTCAAGCAAAGCGTCCTGCTCTGCCATAAGTCTACCTGAATTTGCTTTTATATTATTAAGCTCGTCAAGCGAGGTAACTATCTTCTGATTGCTACCAGATATCTCTGCCTCGTGAGAAGCGATTTCGTCGTAAAGTCTCTGATGCTTCTGCTCGGTCTCGTCAAGCTTTAGTTTAGCTGAGTCAAGCTCCTTTAAAAGAACCTCGAGCCTCGTTGCCGAATCAACGAGCACCTTGCTGTACTCCTCGATAACCGCATTACGCTCTTCAATGAGCTTTTTGTATCTTTCGTGTTCCTCGGCGTATCTTGCAAGACGCTCCTTCATGACGTTTCCGTGACCTGCAAGTCGCTCAGCCGTGACCATGAGCTCGTTCTGCTCAGCGTGGAGCATCTCCACGGTCTTGTCCTGATCATTGCTCTCGGTCATAATAGCGTCGTACGCGCTCTCCGCCTCAGTCAGCTTGCTCTGACGAAGCTCTATCTCCTCGTTAATTGCATCAAGCTTTTCGCCAAGCAAACGCTTCGTTCTTGCTGCATTCTCGTACTGATACAAATAAGAGTTGATCTCGTTGTATTTAAGCTCCTCGGAAAGAGAAAGGAATTTCCTTGCGTCCGCCGCCTGAGAAGCGAGAGGTCCAAGCTGTTTTCCGATCTCGGAAATAACTGCGTTGACCTTGTCGATATTGTCCTTAGTTCTCTCTAAGGTACGCTCTGCGGTAACCTTTTCGGATTTGAATTTCGATATGCCTGCGGCTTCCTCGAATATTCCTCGTCTATCGTCCGGCTTTTGTGACAAAATAGCGTCTATTCTACCCTGTCCGACTATACAGTATCCCTCTTTACCGATACCCGTGTCCTGAATGAGATTGGTAATCTCGTAAAGTCTCGCCGGCATACGGTTGAGTGAATATTCACTCTCGCCCGAACGGTACAGCTTACGGGATATAACGACCTCGTCTCTGTCCATATTGAAAGTACGGTTGCGGTTGTCGAAAATAAGCGATACCTCACAAAATGAAAGCGATCGCCTTTTTTCCGTACCGCCGAAGATAACGTCCTGCATGGTCTTACCACGAAGAAGCTTGACGCTCTGCTCACCGAGAACCCAACGAACGGAATCGGCTACGTTACTTTTTCCACAGCCGTTCGGGCCAACTATACCCGTGATACCGTCGTCAAACTCAACTGAAAGCTTATCGGCAAACGATTTGAATCCGTATAATTCAAGTCTTTTAAAGCTCACCTTTTACCTCACATAAAAAGAGTGTGGATTATTCCACACTCTATTATAGCATATAATTTAATATTTTAAAAACATTTTAGGGTGCATTTTTCAGGATTTAGCCATTTTTCATATCCTGAATGCGCTTTAAAGCTATCTTTGCCGACTGTTGCTCTGCGCGCTTCTTGCCTATACCCTCTGCGGTTGCGATCTTTACCCCGTCCAAGCATACTGCAACGACGAAAGTTTTTTCGTGATCAGGACCAAAGCTTTCCACAAGCTCAAATGTGATCTCTTTTTTGATCTTTTTGCCAAGCTCGAGGAGCTTACTCTTGTAATCCTCTCTCTTTTCGTCTAAGCTTACGGGCGAAAGATCGATAGAACGCATAACGAATTTGCGTGCCTCACCTAGTCCTCCGTCAAGATAAATACCTGCCGTCAATGCCTCGAAAACGTCTGCCTTTATCTTGTCGTTTATCCTGAGCCCCTTGCTTTTTCTGATAAAAGAGGATATCTCCTCCATACCTTTAGCCTCGGACAAAGCCTCCATACAAACGGCTTTTTTTCTAAGCGCCGTCAGCTTGCCCTCGTCGTAGCCTTTGTGAAACTCGAAAAAGACCTCGCCTGCCACGAAATCCACGAGAGCGTCTCCAAGAAATTCAAGTCTTTCATAAGACAGTCCCCCGTTTTCGTTAGAATAAGACGAATGGGTAAGAGCCTCTATCAAAAGAGCCTTATTATTGAAGGTATAACCTATTATTTTTTCAACGGATTCCGTCATTCTGCCTTGGGTAGACCGTCTTTGATCTTGTCGATAATAGCGCCCTTATGCATATCTACTACCTGTCCAATGGACGCGCAGATAGATTTTGCCTCGCTTGCGCCGTGCGATTTGATAACGGGCTTAACGATACCGAGAAGTCCTGCTCCACCGCTCTCGCTGTAGTCCATTACCTCTTTAACCTTAGAAAGAGCAGGCTTTAAGAGAAGATATCCAAGCTTAGCGCGTAGACCTCCTGCAAGGATTGACTTTTTCATTATCTTGAATACGCCAACAGCCGTTCCCTCACAGCTCTTGAGCGCAACGTTTCCTGAAAATCCGTCTGATACGATAACGTCGTAATCACCGCTGAGCATTTCTCTCGCTTCCATGTTTCCAACGAAATTGATGCTCTCGCACTCTTTCAAAAGTCCAAACGCCTCGTGGGTGAGTTCGTTACCCTTTTTGTCCTCCGTACCGTTTGAAAGAAGAGCTACCCTTGGGTTTTCTATTCCAAGAACGGCTTTTGCGTAACTAGTACCCATTATAGCAAACTGTACGAGCATAGGAGCTTTGCAATCTGCGTTTGCTCCACAGTCAACGAGAAGCACCTTACCCCCCTTGATAGTCGGAAGAATGGGACAAAGAGCAGGACGGGTGATGCCTCTGATTCTGCCTACTCTTACCGTAGCTCCGGTAAGAACTGCGCCCGTTGAGCCTGCCGAAACGAAGCCTACGCACTCCTCCTCAGTCTTGAGATAATCAAGCGCTTTAACGAGAGAGCTGTCCTTTTTGGTGCGGATAGCCTCGGTTGGCGATTCGTCGTTCGTTATGACCTCGGTTGCATTAATATAGCTGATTCTGCCCTCGAATCTGCCATTGACTAAAAGTCTGAGTTTTTTTTCGTCTCCCGTCAAAACGATATCTACGTCGTTATGCTCTGAGAGCGCAAGTATTACGCCCTCGACGATAGCCTCGGGAGCATTATCTCCTCCGAATCCGTCTACTACAATTTTCATAATATTTCTCCTAAAAAAACAGGCAGGTCTATGACCTGCCTCGTATAAACACTTAGTTGTTTTCGGTGTTTTTGGAAACCACTTCTTTGCCGTCATAGTATCCGCAATTATCGCAAACTCTGTGACTCTGCTTTAATTCGTGACACTGGGGGCATTGAGTAAGGTTAGGCGCCGAAATCTTCCAATTTGCGGCTCTTGAATTCCTTCTTGCTTTTGATACTTTACCCTTTGGTACTGCCATTGTCTGCACCTCCCACACTGAAATCTA
>JAZQYC010000067.1:0-6539 GCA_045633285.1 Clostridia bacterium
AGGGCGCGATCAAAAGAGGCGTACCCGAGGAGGTTGCCGAAAAGATCTACGCCGATATGGCGGCGTTTGCATCGTACGCTTTTAATAAGTCTCACGCGGCGGCTTACGCAGTTCTTGCGTATCAGACGGCGTATTTAAAGAGATATTATCCCGTAGAGTTTTTGACCTCGATACTTAATAACCGTATCACCAACGCCAAGGAGCTTTCTCACTACTCTATGTATATGAGAGAGAAAAATATCGAGATATTGCCTCCTGACGTTAACCGTTCTATGCACGAGTTCCGTGTTGAAAACGGTAAGGTGCGTTTTGGTTTGTCTGGTATCAAGGGCGTAGGTATACCTGCTATGGAGAGCATGATAGCCGAGCGCAAAAAGGGCGGTGAGTTCAAGTCTCTCGAGGACTTTGCTATGAGAGTGGACAAGGCGGTGCTTAATAAGCGACTTCTCGAAAGTCTTATAAAGGGCGGAGCTATGGACTGCTTTGGAAAAACGAGATCGGTGCTTTTGAACGTTTACGAAAAGGCGGTCGATCTTGCCGTTCGAGCAAAAAAGGACGACGAGCTCGGTCAGTTCTCGTTCTTTGATTCGCTAGACGACGTGGAAAGCATAGAATACCCCGATATACCCGAGTTCCCTGATAAGGAAAAGCTCGCTATGGAAAAGGAGGTTCTCGGTCTTTATATTACGGGTCACCCTCTTAACGAGTACATTGACGAATTTAAAGCATTTGATTTCAATACCTCTATGATAGCAGAGGAAAAGGAAGAAAATGACGACGAAATTCAGGATACGGGTGGACAAAATCATAGCCAACAGCGTGTAGTCGTGCATACGGGCGGAATACTGAGCGAGGTCAAGCGTAAGGTCACCAAAACGGGATCTGAGATGTGCGTGGCTAAGCTTGAGGACTTTTATGGAAGCATAGAGCTTGTGCTCTTTTCCAAGGCGTACACACAGAATAAGCAGTACCTCGTGGACGACGCTATCGTCAAGATCGAGGGTGAGCTCAATTACCGTGAGGACGAAGCTCCGAATATCTCGGTCAGAAGAGTAACTCCCTGGAACAGTCCTGCAAGAAGATCGGAGACTAAAGCCGAGCAAAGCACGGACAGAAGGCTTTACGTTCGTATAGAGAACGATTTTGAGGAGGTCTACGCCGAGCTATGCAGGATATTTGCCGATAACCCTGGTAATATTCCCGTATTCGTTCAAAGCGGAGGCAAGCTATTAAAGAGCGATATCAAGGTAGAAGAGGGCACGGCTCTCAATTGGGCGCTCGAGGGAATAATCGGAGAATCCAATTTTAAATATCTTGACAAAAAATAGGACGAAATAGTCAAAAATAAGGGCAAAAACAGTAGTCAAAATACTTGCCATTTGATATAATATAACAAGCTTAAAAAATAACCATGCCGGGGGGTAAAGGAGACAGTAATGCGTATTAAAAGAATAGCCGTATTAACAAGCGGTGGCGATGCCCCCGGAATGAATGCCGCAATCAGAGCGGTCGTAAGACAGGCAATACACTGCGGAATGACCGTTTATGGTGTCAATAGAGGATACAACGGTCTCGTGCGTGACGAGCTTACCCTTATGGAACGTCGCTCGGTGTCCGATATTATTCACAGAGGCGGTACTATACTCAAGACCGCAAGGTGTGACGAGTTCAATACCTTAGAGGGTCAGGAGGAAGCGTCCAAGGTGCTTCACGAGCACGATATAGACGCGCTCGTAGTTATCGGCGGTGACGGTAGCATGAGAGGAGCAAGGGATATTGCAAAAAACTTTTCTATACCCGTCGTAGCTATTCCTGCTACCATTGACAACGATCTCAATTATACCGATTACACGATAGGCTTCGATACTGCGGTGAATACCGTTTTGTCAGCTATCAACAATCTTCGTGACACGATGACCTCGCACGATAGAGTGAGCGTCATAGAGGTCATGGGCAGAAAGTGCGGAGATCTTGCAATTTACGCAGGTCTTGCAGGTGGAGCAGAGCATATTCTCGTGCCCGAGGTCCCCGTTGATCTCGACGCTGTGGCAAAGGAGCTTAACCAGAGCTATCTCCGTGACAAGACGAGTGATTTCGTAATAGTAGCAGAAGGCGTAGGCACGGCTGATGAGATATGCAAGAAGCTCGGACAAAAAACCACCGTTCCTCTTCGCTCGACTGTGCTTGGTCATATTCAGAGAGGTGGTATGCCGACTATGGCAGACAGAGTGCTGGCTGCAAGACTTGGTATACACGCAATAGCTTCCCTTAAAGAGGGCAGAATAAACCGCGCTATCGGTATCGTCAATAACAAGGTAATAGACGTTGATATAGACGAGGCTCTTAATGCAGAGCATAAGTTCAATATCGATCTATATAACGCAGCGGACGTTCTCAGTCTGTAATAAATTAAGAAAAAACAATTTTTTTGGAGGTTTACAATGGCAAAACTCGTAGGTGCATGTATGTTCGGACAGTCAGGTGGTCCGACTTCGGTTATCAACGCAAGCGCGGCAGGCGTTTTCACGGAGGCGCTCAAGCAGGACTGTATCACTAAGGTATACGGCGCAAAACACGGTATCAAGGGTATTCTCGACGAAGAGTTCTACGATATCGGTGAGGAAAGCATGGAAGAGCTTATGCTCCTCAAGAATACTCCCTCATCAGCTCTCGGCTCAGTTCGTTACAAACTCAAGCCTTACGACGAGAATCCTGCTGATTACGAGAGACTTCTCGAGGTATTCAAGAAATACAACATCAGATATTTCTTCTACAACGGTGGTAACGACAGCATGGACACCTGCAACAAGGTAAGCAAATTCATGCAACAGTCAGGCTGGGAATGCAGAGTAATGGGCGTACCTAAGACCATTGATAACGACCTTTACGGAACGGACCATTGTCCCGGATACGGTAGCGCTGCAAAATACGTTGCTACTACCCTTATGGAGATCAACCTCGACGCTAAGGTTTACAATACCGGTATGGTTACCATTATCGAGGCTATGGGTCGTAACGCAGGTTGGCTCACCGCAGCAGCAGCACTTGCAAAAGATGGATGCGGAGCAGACCTTATCTATCTCCCCGAAGTACCTTTCTCAACCGAGAAATTCCTTGAGGACGTTAAGGAAGTTTGCGCAAAGAATAACAATAAGTGTATCGCAGTAGTTTCCGAGGGTATCAAGACCGCTGAGGGCAAATACGTTTCCGAGGCAACGGTATCGGCTACCGACCTTTTTGGACATGCTCAGCTTGGTGGCTTGGCTGCAAGACTTGGATCTCTCGTTTCCGAGAAGCTCGGAATCAAGGTAAGACCTATCGAGTTCAGCCTTATGCAGAGATGTGCAGCTCACGTAGCGTCCGCCACCGATATTGAGGAAGCATTCGGCGCAGGTGCAAAGGCAGTTCAGTGCGCTGTAGAGGGTATGACCGACAAGATGGTAGTATTCAAGAGAGTAATGAAAGACGGCAAATATACCTGCGAGCTCGATACCATGGACGTTTCTCTTGCTGCTAACACCGAAAGAAAGATTCCTCAGGAGTGGATCATCAACAACGGCACTTACCTTTCCAAGGAGTACGTTGAGTACGCTCTTCCCCTCATTCAGGGTAACGCACACGCTCCCACCGAGGACGGTCTTCCCAGATTTGCAAGGCTCAAAAAGGTTCTCGTTAAGAAATAAGCGAGGCGCAAAGAGGGTTTAAGCCCAAACACGAAATTAAAAAAGAGATAACGAATCGGATTTTTCCAAACGTTATCTCTTTTTTTTGTTGGTGAAGTTGCTACACAGTGAAGTTTTTGCGTGTTTTTCGTTTGAAAAGTACGCTAACTTTACACGTCACATCTTCCAAGAATAAAATCAATAGAAGAATTTAGCTTTTTAGCGATCAATATGATTTTTTCGATAGTAGGAGTGGTCTGTCCCTTTGCCCAATAATACAGAGTTGACTCAGATATTCCCGTAAGCATCTCCAAACGATATCTTGATATTTTAAAATGCTCAAGGAGCTCGGGTAATCTCTTGGAAAAAGGCTTGATAGCATTGAACGATTGCGGAAAGTTGTCGTCTTCAACGCCAAATAAATAATCAAGCGTACAGCCAAAATAATCGGCGATCCTGACGCATAGCTCAACAGTTGGCATTTTTCTTGACGAAAGGTATCTAGAAATAGTCGAACGATCACAACCAACGGATTCAGCAAGATCAGACGGGGAGATACCAGCGTCAAAAATCAATTCAGAAAGTCTTTCTGCAAAAAACGACAAATTCATACAAAAGAAGTCCTCCTTCGATAATTTATTATCCTCTAAAACGGAAACAAAAACTTGCTGTGTGCCGACTTAGATAGTATAACATGAATACACAACGGTTGTGATTATACAAAGGAGAAAAAAGAGATAACGAATCGGATTTTTCCAAACGTTATCTCTTTTTTTGTTGTGAATAATGATATAAATCCATTACGCCCGTAGCCATATCGCTTGCCGTAGGCAAATATCGCTCCCAAAGGGAATATCGCAAATTCCGTTAGGGATTTATATCGCGCGTGTTCTTGAATGCGGATAACACGCTTTTAGTGCTTGAATTTTTGTATATGATAAAAAATTGCTTTTCAAATCTGCAATATAGTGTTATAATATATATTACTAATTATTTAGGAGGGTAAGTAAATGTCTGCTTGGCATGAGCAAACCATTGAACAGATCAAGACTAAGCTTAACGTAGATACGGACAAGGGTCTTTCATCTACCGAGCTTGCCGAAAGAGAAGCAACGTACGGCAAGAACAAGCTTAAAGAAGGCAAAAAGCACGGTTGGCTTTATAAGTTCTTCATGCAAATGAAGGATCTTATGATCATCGTACTTTTGGCTGCCGCTGCAGTTTCCGTTATTATCGCAATAGTGGAAAATCAGCCTGAGGACCTCGTTGAGGCAGGTATTATTCTCGCAATAGTACTTATCAACGCAATTATCGGTGTAGTTCAGGAGAGTAAGGCTGAAAACGCTCTCGAAGCCCTTAAGGGTATGAATAAGTCGTACGCTAAGGTCATTCGTGACGGTGAGGTCATCAAGATTCCTGCTGAGGATCTTTATCCCGGAGATATCGTCCTTCTTGAAGCAGGAGACTTCGTTCCCGCTGATATCAGACTGATCGAATCGGCAAGCCTTAAGATAGAAGAGGCTGCACTCACGGGTGAGTCCCTTCCCGTACAGAAGAATACCGACGTTATTCCCGAGGGCAAGACTCCTCTTGGTGACCGTAAGAATATGGCGTATTCGTCAGGCTCGGTTGCATACGGAAGAGGTAAGGGTATCGTAGTTGCGACTGGTATGGAGACCGAGGTAGGAAAGATCGCAGGCATGCTTGAAGAGCCTGAGACCGACACTCCGCTTCAGAAGCAGCTCGCAGTCACCGCTAAATACCTCAGCTTTGCAGTACTTGCAATAGCAGTAGTTATCTTTGCGGTACAGCTTATAGTATTCAGATCTGGCAATATCGTTGACGATATTATCGACGCGTTTATGACCGCAGTTGCTATTGCGGTTGCCGCTATCCCCGAGGGACTTCCTGCAGTCGTTACGATAGTTCTTGCAGTAGGCGTTCAGAAGATGAGCCAGAAGCGCGCGATCGTTCGTAAGCTTCCTGCAGTTGAGACTCTCGGTAGCGCAGAGGTCATCTGCTCTGATAAGACGGGTACTCTTACGCTTAACCAGATGACCGTAGTCGAGACCTTCGATTTCGGCAAGGGCAAGGCTAAATCCTTCGACGAGCTTATTCGTTGTATGGTTCTTTGTAACGACACCAAGGGTAGCTACGAAAACGGCAAGCTTAAGACCGTTGGTGATCCCACTGAGACCGCTCTTATTCATTACGCTGACAAGCTTGAGCTCAAGCCCCTCAGCATGGTAGTTGACTGCCCCAGAGTAGGTGAGATACCCTTCGATAGCGAGCGTAAGCTCATGACCACGGTCAACGAGGTAGCCGGCGTTAAGGTTTCTTATACCAAGGGCGCTCCCGATATGCTTTTGAAGCGTTGCGTTGCAATTCTTGACGGTGACACCGTAAGACCTATCACGGACGAGGATCGCAAAAAGATCGCAAAGACCAACGAGACCTTTGGTAGACGTGCTCTTCGTGTGCTTGCATACGCTATGAAGACCGAGGGATTTGAAGAGGCTGAGCTTGAGCAAAACCTCATATTCGTTGGCTTGACCGGTATGATCGATCCCCCGAGAGCAGAGGTTAAGGACGCAGTTAAGACCTGTAAAAAGGCAGGAATGTCCGCTATCATGATCACGGGTGACCACGCCGTTACCGCTGAGGCTATCGCAAGAGAGATTGGCATACTTACCGACGGTGATATGGTTATGACGGGCGCAGAGCTTGACGAGCTTTCGGACGAGGAATTCGAGAAGATCATCAATAAGGTAAGAGTTTACGCAAGAGTAAGCCCTGAGAATAAGGTAAGAATCGTTAAGACCTGGAAGAAGCTCGGCAAGGTCGTTGCAATGACCGGTGACGGCGTTAACGACGCTC
>JAZQYC010000068.1:0-2052 GCA_045633285.1 Clostridia bacterium
TCGCTGCAATGAGCGCCGAAGCCTCTGATATGAGCGGATGGCTTCTCATGGGACTTCCTGGCGTTGCGTATTGGTGTGGCTTAGCCGACGCATTTTGGACTGCAATCGGACTTGCTATCGGCACGTACGTCAATTGGCTTATTGTTGCAAAAAGGCTACGTAATTATTCTCAGGTTGCAGGAAACTCCATTACCATTCCTGATTTTTTCAGCAACCGCTTCAAGGAGAAGAAAAAGGTCGTTCTTGGAATATCTGCTATTTTTATTCTCGTATTCTTTACTGTATACGCATCAAGCTGTTTCGTAACCGTAGGAAAACTGTTTAATACCTTATTTGGATTTGATTATCACGTAACGCTGATAATTGGCGCTGTCTTCGTAGTAGCGTATACTCTTATTGGAGGATTTTTGGCAGAAAGTGTTTCGGATTTCATGCAGGCTATCGTGATGATACTTGCTCTCGTTATCACCATAATCGTCGGTCTTGTAAATGCAGGCGGTTTCGACGCAGTCGTTCAGAATTCTCAAAATATAAGCGGATTTTTGTCGCTTTCAGAGATGTCGACTCCTATAGTTGATGCAAACGGCATTCAGCAATCGGCAGGCGGTGTTCCGCTCTTTGGCTCGCCAAGTGATTACGGCTTCTTGAAGGTACTTTCCATGCTTGCTTGGGGTCTTGGTTATTTCGGAGTTCCTCAGGTATTGCTTCGTTTTATGGCTATTCGCAAGTCGGGTGAGATCAGACGCTCGAGAATAATTGCAACCGTTTGGTGCGTAATATCTCTTGCTGCTGCGGTTATGATTGGTATTATTGGTAGAACTCTTCTTCCCGTTGACGAAGCACTAAACACCGCAAGCGGAGCAGAAAGCATTCTTATAGTAATGTCGACGGAATATCTACCATTGATAGTTGCCGGACTTATTATGGCAGGTATACTTGCTGCAACGATTTCCTCTTCAGACTCCTACCTTCTTATTGCATCGTCCTCGGTATCGGTCAATATATTCAAGGGAATTATAAAAAAAGAAAAGGCAACGGATAAAGAGGTAATGATACTCTCTCGTGTCGTTCTTGTCGTGATTGCAGTTCTTGGTGTGATCATTGCATGGAAAGAGGATAGCGTAATATTCAGTCTAGTATCTTTTGCTTGGGCAGGATTTGGCGCAACTTTTGGACCTTTGATGCTATTTTCTCTTTTCTGGAAGAGAACAACGAGAGCAGGCGCGATCGCAGGTATGGTTTCGGGTGGACTCAGCGTGTTTATTTGGAAGCTTGTTCTCAATCCTCTTCTTTCGCCCACAGCGCCCATATTCGGACTCTATGAATTGCTCCCTGCATTCATTATTTCAAGCATAGCAATAGTTGTTGCATCTCTTCTTTCAAAGGACGTTGACGATGACGTAAAAGAAGAGTTTGATAGAGCTAAGCGTGGAGATGTCGCTGAGGCGTAATTTAAAACTTATAATAAAAAAGAGCATTTCGGATAAAGCCGATTTGCTCTTTTTTTATGTGCAATATAGTTTTTGTTAAATTATTTTAGATTTGTTTAAGATTAAGTATTTTTGCCACTCTATCACGTTCTCCACAAAGTAAACCGAGAGAGGTGATAAGGGCAAGCGCAGGATCATCAAGCAACGTAACCTTGATTCCTGTCAGATTGACGAGAGTTTCGGATAGTCCGGGGGTATTTGCTGATCCACCGCAAAGGAAGATACCGTTGTCGGTCATCTCTTCGCTGACCTCGGGAGGGGCGTAGGCGAGCATAGACGTAATGATTTTTGCGATTTTTTTAACGAGAGGCTCTATCGTTGAGCCAGTTTCAACAGCGTACAAGGTAAAGCTCCTTGACGAGCCGTTGTCAGCATCACGACCTATAACGTCTATGCTTGAGGAATCGTTTTCATACATACTGAGCACAGAAAGCTTGATTTTTTCGATAGTTGATTGACCGACTCTTACGTTTTGTTTGTCGTAAAGATAGTCCGTTATAGCACTATTGAACGCTTCGCCTGCAATATTTATAGATGCTCCGTCTATTATGGAATCGTTGAC
>JAZQYC010000069.1:0-5294 GCA_045633285.1 Clostridia bacterium
AAGTATAAAATATAAATTAGGAGAATAATATGAAAAAGTTTTCCAAGTTTTTAGCACCTATTCTTGCAATATTGCTCGGCGTGCTTCTCGTAGCTAAGCAGGGTGAGCTCGTAAGCATTGCGCTTACCGTGCTCGGCGTAGTCTTTATCGTGTTCGGCATTATCGATATCGTCAAGAAAAATGACGTCAGAACGGGCGTCGTGCGTATCGTCGTGGGCGCAGTCATAATTGCCTTTGGCTGGCTACTTCTTCCGATCGCGCTCTATATAATTGCAGTATGTATGACGATCGCAGGAATAGCAGGTATCTACGCGCTCTTGAAGGGTAAGAAAAAGTTTTCCATGGACTATCTCCAGCCGATACTTATGACCGTAGCAGGAATATGCCTTTTCTTCAATCAGGGCGCAGCGATCAGCTGGGTATTCATCGTCGTTGGAATAATGCTCATTATCCACGGTGCGCTCGGCTTGATGAACGCTATAAATAAGTAGTAGATAATATCTTTATCAACGCAAAAAAAGAGAACGATGCATTTCGTCACATCGTTCTCTTTTTGTTTTTAAGTGCGTTTAGAGCTAGTAATTCCAACTAATTATCCGTTCTCGACCTCGGTTTTCTTGGGGTGGATAAGGAGTAGGTCTATTACCAGTCCTACTACGTATAGAGCGAGGGTGAAGATCAAAATGTTCTGATAGCTTCCCGTTGCTCCTACGATAAGCTCTGCTATCTGGTTGCCGGTAAGTCCTGCGATTGCCCATGCGGAAAGCGCTATTCCGTGGATAGAGGAGATTTTGCCCATTCCGTAAACATCCGAAAGAAGTGTCGGGAGATTGGAAAAGCCTCCGCCGTATCCGAGGTTGACTACGATCATAAGCGCTATGCAGATAACTGCGATACTGCTCGTGATCGCTCCCGTTACGAGCGCGATAGCGGTAAGAGCTATCTCGGTAGCAAGAATTATTTTGTAGATAGTGTTACGGTCCTTGAGGTGATCTCCGATAGAGGAGTATCCAAGTCTTCCAAGAGCGTTAAATAAGCCCGTCACGGTACAAAGAATAGCTGCCGTTTCTCCAAGACCGATTGCGCTGTAGATCTGCTTCTCGTTGGAGATAAGAGCAAGTCCGCAGGCGATATTGATATAGAATACGAGCCAGATTCCGATGAATTTGACGTCGGTGAAGATCTTGAATCTCTTGAAGAACTCCTTAACGTCGAATTTCTCGTGGTTTTCGACCCAGCCGTCGGGCTTTTTGAGAAGAATATGGCCGACGAGCATCATTACAAACCAAATGATTGCAAGAACGTAAAGAGCTATCTCTGCGCCCATTGAGTTGACAAACGCCTCGATAATGGGAGAGAAGATCATTTTTGCCGCTCCAAAGCCTGCAACTGCAAGACCGGTAGCGAGACCCTTGCTGTCTTTGAACCAAAGCATAAGGGTCTTAACGGGAGAGAGGTATCCAAGTCCAAGACCAATACCCATGATCACGCCGTAGAAAAGAAGAACGAGCACCATGCTGTGGAGTCTGACTGCAAGACCCGTGCCTGCAACGCCTACCGTGAAGCAAATGGTTGCAATAAGGCTTGCCTTGTGGATATCCTTTTCAACGAAGTTGCCAAGGAACGCAGCAGACATTCCGAGGAAGAATATTGCAAGGGAAAAAGCCCAGCCAAGCGCGTCTGCGCTGACGCCGTTAGAAATAAAGGTCTCACGGATCGGACCGCTAAAAAGTGACCAACAATAAACCGTTCCAATGGAGCAATGCAAAAGGAGCGCAGGAATAGCAGCTCTGGTCCATCTGTTGCTTAAATTTTTCATTATACACTTCCAAAATTTATTATCCGAATGAACGAACAGTTGATATTATATCCCTTTAGTCGTTCTTTGTCAAATTATGTGGCAAAATATTTGAAATTCCACTATAATATCGTGATATAAGAGGCGCTTAGCTTAAGGCTAAGCCCGATTTTATTTATATTTTTATCAAATTGTCATTCTTGAGGGAGCGAAGCGACTGGTAGAATCTAAAAACGAAATAGTCATTCTGGAGCCTCGAAGATGCGATAAGAACCTGCTTCGCAGAACCTTGTGAGTAAACCATAAGAACCTGCCTACGGCAGAACCTTGTCGTTCGCAAGCGAACGATAGAATCTAAAAAAGACTCTATCGGTCACTACATGCCCTCCAGAGTGACTTATATGGAAAGAAAGAGATACAGTCATTCTGGGGCGAAGCGATGGAATCTATTAAGCTAAATACTAAGCATAGCGTTGTTTTCAAGTAAGATTTTGCGCACCATAGCTAGGTCAACGCCCTTAGACGATCCCTATTTCTTGACTGCAAGGCTACGTCTGCTCTTGTTGCAAAAAAATGCAAGCGTGACAAAGTAAAAAAGCGCAAAGTCGAGCGTTGCAAACAATTTCCCAAAACCGAGCAAAAATCAATTGTAAAATCCTCCAAACTATGATATACTCACTATGCTCAAAGCACACGCCTCCATAGTTAAATGGATATAACAAGCCCCTCCTAAGGGCTGAGTAGAGTCAGTATATTATCGTTAAAATGCTCAAAAAATGGCAAAAATAGGGGTTGAAATCCCAAAAAAGTGCAATTTTTGGTAGTTCGTATTAATACGCTGGAATTGATTTGGAATTATTGATTTCAAAATGGCTAAATTTTAAGCCCTAAAAAACACTTAAATTTTTGCTCGAAAAATTTCAATTTAGAATTATTTTTGGAATTAAATAAGGGCAAAGTAGAGTTAAATTTTAATATAAATGTACCCTTAGTTAAATGGATATAACGGAATCCTCCTAAGATTCTATTGGCAGTTCGATTCTGCCAGGGTATACCACGAAAACCACAATATCTTGTGGTTTTTCTTTTTTGCTTGTACTTTATCTTGATTTATTGTTATTTTTATGATATAATGATAAAAAAGAGGAGAAATGATTGTGAAAAATAAACCAGATAAATATTTTAACAATGGTGTAATCGAAATGGCTCAATTTGGACGAAACATTTATATGCGAAATCAAATTACGCCAGAACAACATGCAAAGGCGGTGCTTCATCTTATAGAACAATATCCTATAAAAAAGAAAGAAATAGACGATTTAATAAAAATAATTCGTGAAAAAATTGTTAAATGCGACCCTTTGCAACTTTTAAGTTTTTGTTCGGATCATTTTTTGTTTAGCAATCTCGGAATAAGTTCTGAATTTGATTTGTCAACTGAAAGCATACATGTAGCAAGAATGACAGAATACGTTCAAAGCATTCTTGTATCATCGGAAAATCATTTTGTAAAAGTAGAAGATGATCCAAGTATGACATTTTTAGAAATTCAGGCCGACATTGAAAAATTATATAGAAACATCCAAGAATTCTATTATTATTGGGGAGCTAAGTTAATTGAAGAACATAAAGAAGTGTACGACAATGAAACGTTAAAAACAATTATTGAAGCGCAGAATTTATATCTTGTAAGGGGACAAAGATATCAAGTTTTTGAAGTTGAATATTTTGAAAAATTGCTAAAAATTCATGACGATGAATTTTTTAAACTATATGGTATTAATGCTAATGATATTATAGAAGGTATTAAAAAATTAGAAAGGGCTCTTTCGCAAGGGAAATTTGACGCATTTAATGAAATTGGAAAAATTTTTGATTCACTTGGGACATGCGAAAATCCTTTTGAAAACGACTCGTTGAAAGAAGAAGGAAGGGCTTTGTGTGAAAAGATATTTGGAACTAAATTACGCGATGTTATTGAAATTACCGGCTGGAGCGAAAAATTTGTTTCAGGCTTATCTTTTGAAATAAATGAAGAAAAATCTTTTTTTGATGAAGGCGATTTTTCTGGATGGCCAATAAAAGATTTGCCAATTCAAAAACGGCCATTTATAAAAATTGAAAACAAATACTATTGTTTTGACTATTATTCTTTTGTAGACAATTTTTATAGAGCAATTCAAAAGAATGTAAAAAGAGACCATTCAAATTATAATTGGGCGGATAGACAGAAACTTGCTAGCGAAAAAATGGTTGCCAATATTTTTGCTAAAATTTTGCCTGGTAGTGAAATCTATAGCGATAATTATTATCCAACAACGTCAAAGAAAAAAATGGCGGAAAATGATATAATTGTGCTTTATCATGATACTGCTATAATAGTAGAGGTAAAAGCGGGTTCATTTGTTTACACTCCACCTATTACTGATTTTACAAATCACATTGTTTCATATAAAAAATTAATCGAAGAGCCAGACCATCAATGTAAGCGAACATATGATTATATTACAAAAGGGTCTCAAGTCAAAATTTATCATCAAGATGGAACGTTAAAATCCACAATTGATATGAGTGGAATAAAAGAAATTTACATGATGTCTGTAACAATTGATAATATTAATGACTTTGCAGCTCGAGCAGAAAAATTAAGCTTTTTACAACTGCAATGTAATGCTATATGCTTATCAGTTGATGACTTGATGGTATATAGAGAGTATTTTGAATCTCCATTAATTTTTTTGCATTATTTGAAGCAAAGGCGGCGAGCTACGCTTATACCAAAATTAGCACCTAACGATGAATTAGACCATTTGGGATTGTATATTAGAGATAATTATTACTCTTTACAATTTGAAGAGCTCCCAGATACCGTGATTCTGCAATTAAATGGTTTTAGAAAAGAAATAGACGACTATTTTTGTAAATTGTATCACTCGAATTTAAATCCGCCGAAACCAGAATTAAAACTCCCTCAATTATTTAAGGAAATAATAAAATTTGTTGAAGAAAATGATGTTGCCAACAAATCTGAAATCGTTAATTATTTACTAGATTTTTGCACGGAAGCTAAAGAAGAGTTTTGTCAATCTTTACACAAAACATTTTTGAGACAAAAAGATATTAAAGATTATTCTGTGATAAATACTTCTGGGGATGGTAATAGCTTAAGATATACATGCTTTGTAAATCAAGATTGTAATAAGGATAAGATGACTGATGAAAGTAAAATAGATTATGTCCTTTCAACAATCTTATGGAACGATGAAGTGGATAGAGCTATGATAGAAATTTGGCTTGATAAAAACGAAAAAATTAAAGGGATAGCATATAAGACATTTTTTTCTTACGATATTAAAGATGACGATATAGAAAGACTAAAAGTTTTAGGAAGCGAGAGAGCAGAACGTATCGTTAGTAAATATAAATCGATAGTAAGAAAAAAAATTGGCAGGAATGATATGTGTCCATGTGGAAGTGGTAAAAAATATAAAAAATG
>JAZQYC010000070.1:0-1384 GCA_045633285.1 Clostridia bacterium
GGAATAGTTAAAGGGATTGATAAAAACGTTAGACTTCTTGATATCGCTCGGTCTCGGGCTATTCCACGCGCATCGTTTGAGATTGTCGATCTTGAAAAGCCAACGAAGGGTGAGGAGCTATTCGATTTCGTGGTGGCATTCGAGGTGCTTGAGCATTTAGAAAGAGTAGACTACGCTCTCGAGTATATAAATAGCAGTCTCAAGACGGACGGTATAGCAATATGCTCTCTTCCTAATCCCGATTACGAGAGGGTTGACGAGGAGGGAAAGCCTCTCAATACCTTTCATAAGCATACCTATTCAAGAGAAGAGGCAACGAGACTTTTTTCCTCTTACGGCTTTTCGGTTGAAAGGGTGCTAGCTCAGCCTTATCCGAATATTTTTTCTAAGCAAGAGGCGAAGCTTTCTCGCAAAAAGCTACTTCCTCTCAACAGCGCAGACGACGAAATTTTTAAAAATAACGATTTCGTGAGGTATTTTGCCCATTTGTTTGCATATCCGACCGAGGATATGATGGAAAAATCTTATTCTTTTGTATATTTACTGAAAAAACGCTTGGAAAAAAATTAAAAAAGTGGTATATTCTTCAAGGTCCGATAACGGGGAAATGAGAAATAGCTTATCGGAGGAAGAAAATGATTTATTACGCGCTTATAGTCGTAGCGGCTCTTTCGCTTGCAGTCAACGGCTTGTGTAGTAAGGTTTATCAAAAAAACGAGGGTGAGGGTTTTTATAAAACTCTCATTTTTGCTACGATCAGCTCCACGATAGGAGCTTTCGTCATGCTCGCTATCAGCGGTTTTCAGGTGGAGTTCAAGGGCTTTTCCGTGCTTATCGCCGTCTTGCAGACAGGAATGAGCATCATCTATATTTTCGTGGGCATCAAGGCTATGAGCGTCGTCAATCTCTCGCTCTACGCTCTTTTTACCAATGCCGGCGGTATGATCGTGCCCTTTTTGTACGGAGTTATTTTCGGCGGAGAGAGCTTGACCTTTACCAAGGTCGCCTGTATCGTTCTTCTTATATTTGCCCTATTTCTCGGTAGCGGTAAGATCAAGAATGCAGACGGACTTTTTTATTGTATAATAATGTTTTTGGCAAACGGACTGTTTTCAGCCTTTGCTGCGTGGCATCAGGACTATCCTGAGCTTGCAGTCGGTAGCACTCAGTATAGCTTCCTCTTTTATCTGGTCGAGGCGTCCGCTATGCTTATCGTTCTCGGTGTTATCGTGGGTAAAAAGGGAGTCAAGCGCTCCAAGGAAATTTTTACTCTTGCAAAAAAGGGTAGCTCGCTCCTAGCTTCCGTGCTCTTTTTCGTATTCAACGGCGGAGCAAACCTCATACTTCTCATAGCTCTCTCAGGTGGTATCGACGCTTCGCTTCA
>JAZQYC010000071.1:0-1128 GCA_045633285.1 Clostridia bacterium
TTCTGCTTCTCTGCTTCTACGAGATTTGCAGGGGCTTTTGAGGTGAAGCGCTCGTTATTCAGCATTCCAGAACTACGCTTAATCTCGGAAAGCACGGTCTCTTTTTCCTTGGTGAGTCTTTCGGTTTCCTTTGCCTTGTCCACAAGCTCGGTCATCGGAATAAGGATCTCGCTATCACCCGTTACCGCTGACACTACCTTGTCCGTCATCTCGGGCTTTTCGCTGACTACCTTGACTCCTGCCGTTCCCGAAAGCTTTTCGATAAAGCCTACGCCCTTTTTGTATTTAGCGTTCGAGCTAACGATAACGGCGGAAAGCTTTTTGGACGGAGCTACGCCCATCTCTGCTCTGAGGTTTCTGATAGACTTGACGATTTCTTTCAAGCCCTCGGTGTACGCCTCGTCTGCAAGGGAGTGGAATTTGTCCTTTTCGGGCCACTTGGATATCATTATCGAGCTATCCTCGTGGGGAAGATTGAGATATATCTCCTCGGTTACGAACGGGATAAAGGGGTGCAGAAGCTTCAAAATACGCTTCAATACGTATACGAGGAATGCGAGCTTTTCTACTCTCTTCTGCTCGTTGTCACCGTAGAGCGCGGTCTTGCTCATCTCGGTATACCAATCGCAGAACTCACTCCATACGAAATCGTAGAGCTTAGCTGACGCAAGTCCGATCTCGTACTTAGTCATATTCTTGGTGACCTCGGCTACGACCTTATTGAGCTTGGTTGCTATCCATCTATCCGTTCCGTCCGGCTTAAACGTGCCTATCTCGGGAAGCTCGTGTCCCTCTAAGTTCATAATTACGAAACGTGAAGCGTTCCATACCTTGTTGATAAAGTTTCTGCAGTTTTCGAGCTTTTCCTTGGTGTAGCGTGAATCGTTACCGGGCGCTATACCTATGCTGAGCGAGAATCTAAGAGTATCTGCTCCGTACTGGTCTATGATCTCAAGAGGATCGATACCGTTACCGAGTGACTTTGACATCTTTCTACCCTGTGCGTCACGAACAAGTCCGTGGATGAATACGGTAGAGAAGGGCTCCTTGCCCATATGCTCAAGTCCTGAGAATATCATTCTCGATACCCAGAAAGTGATTATGTCATATCCGGTTACGAGCACGCTC
>JAZQYC010000072.1:0-8033 GCA_045633285.1 Clostridia bacterium
ACTGCAACTGCAACAGCAACGGTCATACCAACCATGGGGTTGTTACCAGCGCCGATCAAGCCCATCATTTCTACGTGAGCGGGAACGGAGGACGAGCCTGCGAACTGAGCGTCGCTGTGCATTCTTCCCATCGTGTCCGTCATACCGTAGGAAGCAGGACCTGCTGCCATGTTATCGGGGTGGAGGGTACGACCAGTACCGCCACCAGATGCTACTGAGAAGTATTTCTTACCGTTCTCGATAGCCCACTTTTTGTAAGTTCCTGCAACGGGGTGCTGGAAACGGGTGGGGTTAGTGGAGTTGCCGGTGATAGATACGTCTACGCTTTCATGGCGCATAACTGCTACGCCCTCGTTAACGTCGTCACATCCGTAGCAACGAACCTTAGCTCTCTCTCCGTCGGAGTAAGCGGTGGTGTTGACTACGTTGAGCTTACCGGTGTAGTAGTCGTACTTGGTCTGAACGTAGGTGAATCCGTTGATACGGCTGATGATATACGCAGCGTCTTTTCCGAGACCGTTCAGGATAACCTGAAGGGGCTCTTTTCTTACCTTGTTAGCAGTACGTGCGATACCGATTGCGCCCTCTGCAGCAGCGAATGATTCGTGACCTGCAAGGAAAGCAAAGCACTTGGTTTCCTCTCTGAGGAGCATAGCTGCGAGGTTTCCGTGTCCGAGACCAACGTTTCTCTGGTCAGCAACAGAGCCGGGGATACAGAAGGACTGAAGTCCGATTCCGATTGCTTCAGCTGCCTCAGCTGCCTTTTTGCAACCCTTTTTGATTGCGATAGCGCAACCTACGGTGTAAGCCCAAATAGCATTCTCGAATGCGATAGGCTGAATACCACGAATAATATCTTCTACGTTGATGCCCTTAGCAAGACAGATCTCGCGAGCGTCTGCAAGGTCCTTGATGCCGTAATTCTTGAGCTCGGCATTGATTTTGTCAATTCTTCTTTCAAATCCTTCAAATCTGATGTTTTCCATGATGAATGCCTCCTCTTATTCCTTACGGGGATCAATGTATTTAGCTGCGGTAGCAAATCTGCCGTAGCTTCCGGTAGCCTTTTTGAGTGCTTCGTCAGCGGTCATACCTTTCTTGATCATATCCATCATTTTGCCCATGTGGATAAATTCGTAACCGATAACCTCTCCGCCCTCGTCTAAGCCAATTCTGGTAACGTAACCCTCAGCCATTTCAAGGTATCTAACGCCCTTAGCCTCGGTGCTGTACATCGTACCTACCTGAGATCTCAAGCCTTTGCCAAGGTCTTCAAGACCTGCGCCGATGGGGAGACCGTCCTCTGAAAAAGCAGACTGAGTTCTTCCGTAAACGATCTGGAGGAAGAGCTCTCTCATTGCGGTGTTGATTGCGTCGCAAACAAGGTCGGTGTTGAGTGCTTCAAGGAGAGTTTTGCCGGTGAGGATCTCAGCTGCCATTGCTGCCGAGTGAGTCATACCCGAGCAACCGATGGTCTCAACGAGTGCCTCTCTGATGATACCTTCCTTAACGTTAAGGGTAAGCTTACAAGCTCCCTGCTGGGGTGCGCACCAACCGATACCGTGAGTGAGACCGTTGATGTCCTTGATTTCTTTTGCCTGTACCCATCTGCCTTCTTCGGGGATGGGAGCTGCGCCGTGGTTCGGACCTTTTTTCACGCAAACCATTTCTTCGACTTCGTGTGAATACTGCATATTGACCTCCATAAAATGATGAAATATAAAACAAAAAGTATTTGAATATATACCTTGGATATTATAACAAAATAAAAGCCAAAAGTAAACGAATAAACGCAATCTTTTGACTTATTTTTGGAAATTTAAAATATATTTTAAAGTTTTGCCATGATATTCTTTTCAGGGAGAGAGGAAATGACCACCGCAACGAAGGTGATCACGCATCCGATATACTCGGAAATAGTCAAAACCTCGCCGAGAATTATAGCCGAGGATATCACGCCAAAGAGTGATTCCATAGAAAGGAGCAGAGCAGTAAGAGCAGGATTTGCTCCCTTTTGAGCAAAGATCTGAAGAGTATAGGCAACTCCCGAGCTCATTATTCCAAGATAAAGAACTGCAAGCATGCTATCCTTGATAGCCTCAACGTCTAATCTTTCCATACAAAGAGCCATGATCGTTGACACGATAAAGGCGGTGAGAAATTGAAGATTAGCGAGCTTGAAATTGTCGCAGATAGCGGTGTACTTATCGAGCAAAAGTATATGTACGGCAAAAAGTACGGAGCATATCATCACGTAAATATCAGAGGTTCTAACCGTGAAATTTTCCTTGACGCATAGAAGATACAGCCCAATTACGCCAAGCATTATGCACAGCCAAGCGATCCTTGGCGTACGTTTTTTGAGGAAGATTCCAAGCAGGGGAACGAATACGATATACATAGCCGTAATGAATGCCGCCTTACCGCTTTCCGTTCCGTTGTCAATTCCGATTTGTTGAAAAAATGATGCAAAAGTAAGAGCGATTCCGCAAAGAACGCCACCAATTATCAGATTTTTGTCAAATTTTTGATTGTTTTTGAATGGATTTCGGTCACCCTTTTTCCTGAATAAAAATATGAGTAATAGGGTAAAAAGAAAGGCTACAAGATTGCGTAGAGCAGTGAAGGTGAACGCTCCCGTACGGTTGAATGATTGTACCACGAACGCCGTACCCCAAATGAGCGCGGCAAGCAGGGGAAATAAGGTTTTTCTCGATTTTTCAAGCATGGGAAATAATTATCTTTCTTCGTTGATATCCTCTATAGATAGGTTCGCTTTGTGTTCGATCGGCTTCCATTTGACCTTGACGAAAAGAGAGATCACTACGATGACTGAATAGAATACTACGAAAAACGGAAAGGTGAGCGAGTACAGTATTCTCTTTTTCCAAGGACAGTTGAGACGGTGATTCTCGGTGATCATCACCAAAAGCGCCATTATAAACATGGTAAGATATCCCGACAATACGCCGAGTAGCATGGTTGGGATCAGAGAGACGAAATCAAGCAAGCCCTTTTGCATAAGGTCGACGCCAACCACGACGTTGACGACAAAAGAAACGAACATTACGATAATTGCAGGAATAAGCGAGCAAACAATATCTAAGCAAGAAAGGGCGTTTTTGCCAAAGCAACCCTTGATCAGCTTGCCAAGATAACGAACGTAGCATTGAAGATTTCCCTTTGCCCAGCGGAGAAGCTGATTGAAGCATGTTTTGATATTCGTGGGTTGTTCGTCATAAAAAACTGCATCGTCACAATGAGCGATCCGCTCACCCTTTGATACCCAACGGTAGGTGAATTCGATATCCTCGGTCAGGGTCTCGGAAATAAAACCGTCGTCTTCTATAAGCATGCTCTCTGCAACCAAAAAGCCCGTTCCTGGGAGTGAGCTACTGATTCCAAGCATAGTTCTTGCGCAGTTCCATTGAGCTGATTCTCTGAGTAGCCAAGTGCCCGTACAAGCAGATATCCAGCAATCTGAAAAATTCTTGGAATTACGGTAAGAGGTGACGGCTCTGTTGCCTGCCGTGAAGGCGTTGTTCATCTCTGCAATATAGTTTTGTGAAAGGAGATTGTCTGCGTCGAATACGAAATATCCCTTATATATGCCCTTGCCGACAGTATCCCAAATATGGTGTACGAGCTCGTTTAGCGCAAAGCCCTTGCCGATCTGCTCGAGGTTTGACCTTTCGTACACGATAGCTCCGGATCGTCTTGCAACGTCTGCGGTGTCGTCAGTGCAGTTGTCAGCTACGACGTAAACGTCTATGAGATATTGAGGATAGTTTTGTTTTCTTATGCTTCCAATGAGGTTTGATATGACCTTGCTCTCGTTACGAGCGGATATCAAAACGGCGTATTTTTGTGGCTCGGATTGAGTGAAACGCTTGGGCTTTTTGACGAAATTCAAGATAACGTATACCCATTGATAAGCAAAGCATAAAAATAATAGAATTGCTGATATTAAGTTGAAGGTCGATAGCGTATCCAAAAAATTTCTTCTCCCGTAAGCAATACATTATTTATACACTATTCAGCTTCTTTTGTCAACTCAAAACGCTGATATAAAAATCGGACGGAAAGCTTTTTTATCGACAAAAAAACTTAATAATAATTGACTACGCTTTACGACTGTGCTAAAATATACAAGTATAATATTATTTACTATAAAAGAAGGACCAAATGGAGAACAAATATTTCGGCAAGATTATCGATACTCACGCTCACGTATACCCCGACAAGATCGTTGACAAGGCAGTACACGCAGTCGGGGACTTTTACGGTATCAATATGCACGAGAAGGGTAACGTTGATTGTCTTATCGAAAACGGCAAGGAGGCAGGTATATCGAGATTCGTCGTGCACTCTCTTGCAACAACCGTTCATCAGGTCAAGTCAATTAACAACTTTATACTCTCCGTTTCAAATGAAAACAGCGGTTTCATTCCCTTTATGACGCTTCACCCTGATATGAGTGAGGATGAGATGATGGAGGAGACGGACAGAGTACTTGCTCTTGGTATGAAGGGTATTAAGCTTCACCCCGATTTTCAAAGATTCAACGTTGACGACGAGGCTGTGTACAAGATATATCGCACGGCAAACGGCAGACTTCCGATTCTTTTTCACGCAGGAGACAACAGATATGAGTTCAGCGCTCCTCACAGGATCGCAAAGGTGGCGAGGGATTTTCCCGATCTTACCGTGATCGCAGCGCATTTCGGCGGATATCATCGTTGGGACGACGTTGGCGTGTATAAGGGTCTTGATAACGTTTATTACGATACTAGCTCGAGCTTTTTTATGCTGAGTAACGAAAGAGCGCTGGAGATAATCGATATGCTTGGAGTTGACAAATTCTTCTTTGGCACGGATTATCCAATGTGGAGGGCAAAGGACGAGGTTGAAAATATCTTAAAGCTCAATCTGTCTGACGCGGATAATCGCAAGATATTTTACGAAAACGCGGAAAGAGTGCTTGGTTTATGAGAAGAAGGTTAGACGAGAGAGTTCTTGAGCTTGGATACGCTGAGACCATAGTCGAGGCAAGAGCGGAGATAATGGCAGGCAGGATATTTGTCGACGGGGTGCGTAGCGACAAGGCAGGCAATCTTATCAAGGAAGATTCAGTAGTCGAGATCCGCAAAAAGTGTCCTTACGTTTCCCGTGGTGGATACAAGATAGCAGGAGCTATAGAGAGCTTCGGTATATCCGTTCAGGACAAGACCTGTCTTGATATAGGCTCGTCGACGGGAGGATTCACGGATTGCTTGCTTCAAAACGGAGCAAAAAGCGTGTGTTGTGTTGACGTTGGAGTAGAGCTTGCCTGGAAACTCAGAAACGACCCAAGAGTCACCGTCATGGAAAAGACCAATATACGATATTGCGACGAGGAGACCTTTGGAAAAAAGTTTGACTTTATATGCGGAGACGTGTCGTTTATTTCATTGAAGCACGTTTTCCCTGTCGCGGAGAAGGTACTTGAGTGTGACGGGGAATGCGTTTTTTTGGTCAAACCGCAGTTTGAAGCTCACAAGGATCAGGTCGAAAGAGGGGGAATAGTACGTAGCTTCGAGGTGCATCTCGAGGTATTACGCAAGGTTCTTACCTATACCGATCTTATATGCGTAGACGCAGTACCATCGTCAATTAAGGGCGGAGAGGGCAATATAGAATATCTCATCAGACTCAAAAGGTCGGGACGAAAAGTAATGGACGAGGATCTCGTTCGGGTAGTGGAAGATGCAAGGCAAAGATATCAAAAAAACGAGAATTTGGCTTAGAACGGTCGGTAACGAGGAAAAAATACTCAAGGAGATCGTCTATATTGCAAAGGACGGCAGTATAGATAATTTTATCGAGGGTATAAGAGATGCTTGTGAGGAAATAGACGAGGCTACTCCCGTCGTGCTCAATACTCATTATAACCATTTTAAGCAGTTCAATATAGTTAGATTTGCTCCGCGTGACTTCGTGGAGAGTGTATATTTTGAAAAAATGATTTTGGAGAGGATAGTATGAAACTTGACTTAAAGAGAACTATTTACATAGGATTTGGCTTCCTGACCATAATGATGCTATGGCAGGTGTACAATTGGATGGTCCCTCTGTTTTTGGAGGAATTTTTAAGTGACCTTCTCGGTGGAGAGCTCGTCGTAGGTATAGTAATGGCGCTAGATAATCTTTTCGCGCTGTTTATGATACCCGTTATGAGCAATCTTTCGGACAAAACTCACACCAAGATGGGAAGAAGAATGCCATATCTTATAGTAGGTATTATTTTGTCGGCGGTAGCTTTCGTGTTCCTTCCTATCACGAAGGGACTTGATTCTATCTGGCTTTTGATACTCAATATTCTTCTCGTTTTGGTATTTATGAATATCTATCGTGCTCCCTGCGTTGCTCTTATGCCTGACATTACGCCAAAGCCCTTGAGAAGCAAGGGTAACAGCATAATCAACCTTATGGGTGGCGTGGGTTTTGCAATCGGATATCTTTGCATTATGTTCCTTTCCAAAAATTCCGAGGTGCTTCCTTTCGTTGTTGTATCGGTTATTATGCTAATTTGTCTTGGCATTATGCTTTGGAAGGTCAAAGAGAATAAATTCGTAGCAGACTACAAGGAACAGCTCCGACTCAGCGGTATCAGCGAGGAGGACGATAAAAAGGAAGACGAGGAAAAGGGCTCGAGAGCAAAGACCAACAGACTCAACGTATGGCTTATGCTCATGGTCGTATTCTTCGTGTATATGGCTAATAACGCAGTAGAGACCTTTATTTCGCTCTACAGCAAGAATATTTACGGTGACGTAAGCGGTCTTCCTTTCAACATGGAGCCGGGCTCTCTTGCAATGGTGCCCTTTGGCGTTGCAACCTTTGCATTTGCCGTGCCTGCGGCTCTCCTTGCTCAAAAAATCGGTCGTAGACTTACCGTTGCGTTAGGCGCAGGACTCTTGTTCGTTGCATACGGCGGAATAGGACTTATCGGTTACTTGACGGGATTTTCGTTTTGGCTATTGCTCTTTTTCATGATAGGTGGCGCAGGATTTGCTCTTATCACTATCAACATCTATCCTATGGTTGTAGATAACTGCTCTGCTGAGGAAACGGGAAGATATACGGGTTACTATTATACTGCATCAATGCTTGCTCAGTCTGTAACTCCTGCGTTCAGCGGACTTTTTATCAGTAACCTCATTTTCGACAGCTACAACGTACTGTTCCCGTATTGTATGGTATTTATTGCAGCTGCAGCAGTCGTTTTGTTTATGATAAAAAAGGATAAAGAGGAAGCAGAAAGCAAATAAAAGCTTGTTTTTTGCGGTAAATTAAGTATAGAAAAATATTTTATAGAGGTAGCGTATGGCATACGAAGTAGGTGGACAAAGAAAGCATTTTTGGTTGTTTATGTTGCTCCTTGCTCTTGGTGTACTCGTTATTCCCCTCGGACTTGATGCGCTCGGTGGAGCAATGTCGGCTGACGAGGTTAATACTTACGTGTACGAGATGATAGCAACTTTATCGCTTATAACCTTGTGCGTGTTAGTTTTGGTGGTTTTTTATATCATCAATACGGTGATCATGTACAAAACGAGACGTGGCTGGCCCAAGGACTATTGGTCGGCTTGGGGGATAACGAAAAAGGTCGCAGGAGTTATAGGCGTTATTTTTTGCATAGTATTTTTTGCAATTACTTTGTCTAACGTCATTTGTGACGTTAACGACGAGCCTGTATATACTACGATCACGATAGGTGATCAGACCTCTGCGCCGATAGATAACAAAATCTCGGTCGAGTATTATGCAGAGGGTGTAGAGGAAGCTCAGTATAAGGCAAACCTTTATATCAAGCAGGGTGTATCGGTAGCAGCCGGCAAAACGTATAAAGTAAGGGTATTTGAGAGAAACGATTTTTGGGTAGCAGTAGAAGCTGTATCTGCTAAATAAAAAAGGAGAGAGAAAAATGGAAGAGTTTATCGTTTGGTTACAAGAAAACATCATTTTGGTTATGATTGCAGTTGCAGTCGTAT
>JAZQYC010000073.1:0-11824 GCA_045633285.1 Clostridia bacterium
TATACTATATAAATAATAGTTTGTAAAGAAAAGTTTGACCCAAGTGAGGTCTTTTTTTAAAAAAACTGCTTTTAATGCACCAAAAAACGCTCTCTATGCGAAAGTAGAGAGCGTTTGAGTATCTGACTATAAAATAATAAAAGCGATTTAAGCGCGTATTTTGAGCTGATACAGCTATCCGATCATTACGCTGTCCACGAAACCCTTTACGTCAAAGCCCGAGGTGATAAGAAGGGTAATGAGATTGTTGTCTGCAAACCACTTGACTACGGCGGTGCTTTGAACGAGCTCGTTCATAAAGGGAATAAAGGAAAACAGCGAGCATACCGTAAGCACTATCCAAACGATCAGAACGCCCTTGATAGCTCCAAGCGCAAGTCCGAGCAGGCTGTCAAGATTTTTGACGAGCTCGATATCCTCTATAGCGTCCTTCACAAACTGCGAGAGTATTCCAATCACAGCTCCAATAACTGCGCAAATAATGACGAACGCAAGCGCGGTCAGAACGAAGTTCGCAAGGATCTCAGCAACTATCTGAGCTACCGCTATTCCCTCGTATCCTATAAGAGCCTCGGATACAGAAGGTGCTATCACTCCTCCCAAAATTGCAGGAACGCCAAGCGCCTCGAGCATATCTATAACGTTCTGCTCGGTATATCCACCCTCGGGGAAGGTGTTAAGCACTCCGCTGTCCTTGACCGTTGACATAAAGCCCTCGGCTATGCTATCACCCCAGCTTGGACCTGCAAACGAAAATCCGTAGAGCATTTTTCCAAGCTCTCCGGCAAAAAGCGAAGCAACAAGCACGGCAAGAACGGTTGACACTACTCCAAAAACCGTCTTAGCGAAGCCCTCCGCCGCCCCTGCAACTGCAAGCAGTCCTATGAATACGATTACTATAATATCAGCTATATGCATTATTTCGTGGTTTGTACCTCTACGAGCTTATCCACGCAGTACTTTGCGCGGAGCTTGGGCTTTTCGATCTTGCCCGTGGGATTTCTCGGTACGGTGTCGAATATCACTCTGCGGGGACGCTTGTATCTCGGAAGTCCCGAGCAGAAGAGATTGATATCCTCCTCGCTTACCTTGCCTTGGTATTCGCTCTTGAGCTCTATTATAGCAGATGCGATCTCACCAAGTCTTTCGTCCGGCATACCGATAACTGCAACGTCACGGATAGCCTCGTTTTTTCTGAGATAATCCTCTATTTGTACGGGATAGAGATTCTCTCCTCCCGTTATGATAACGTCCTTTTTACGGTCGACGAGATAGATAAATCCGTCCTCGTCCTCCTTTGCCATATCACCTGTGAAAAGCCAACCGTCCTTTAAGACCTCAGCGGTTGCCTTGTCGTCCTTATAGTAGCAGGTCATAACGCCTGCGCCCTTGACAGCAAGCTCTCCGACCTCGCCACGCTCGACCTCTCGTCCATCAAAGTCAACTATCTTGACCTGCCAGCCGTAGCCTGCCTTGCCAATAGCGCCTACCTTATGAATATTTTCTACTCCAAGATGCACGCAACCCGGTCCAATGCTCTCGGACAATCCGTAGTTGGTATCGTACTGATGATTGGGGAACTTCTGTAGCCAACGCTGAATAAGACTCGGTGGCACGGGCTGTGCGCCGATATGCATAAGTCTCCATTGTGAAAGCTCGTAGCTCGATGCGTCTATCTCTCCCGAATCCATAGCGTCGAGAATATCCTGCGCCCAGGGAACGAGAAGCCACACGATGGTTGCTTTTTCCTCTGAAACGGTCTGAATTATCCACTTGGGGCTAACACCCTTCAATAGCACCGCCTTGCTACCTGCAACGAGGCTACCGAACCAATGCATCTTCGCTCCAGTATGATAAAGAGGAGGAATACAAAGGAATACGTCCTCTCTCGTCTGAGAATGGTGCTTCTGTTCGGTAAGCGCAGCGTGCATCAAGCTTGCGTGCTTGTGCAGGATTGCCTTGGGAAAGCCTGTCGTTCCGCTTGAAAAATAGATAGCCGAATAATCCTCGTCGGTATACTCTATCTCAGGCTTCGTGATTGACGCACTCTCAATAGCCTTTTCAAAGTCCACCGCAAAGGTCGGACAATCCTCTCCAATAAAGTAGAGTGCCTTGACCTTGGGTATTTCGGAGCAGATATTCTCTACTCTTCCTATAAACTCTTTGCCGAATATCAAAGCGTCTGCGTCTGCAAGATCCAAACAATACTTGATCTCGTCCGAGGAATAACGGTAATTAAGAGGTACTGCAAGCGCACCTGCCTTGAGAGTTCCGAAATAAACGGGAAGCCACTCCAAGCAGTTCATAAGGAGTATTGCCACCTTATCGCCCTTTTTAACCCCCTCGGATATGAGATAGTTTGCAATTTTGTTTGCTTTTTGATCAAAATCGCTCCAAGTAAGCTCCTTGCGATAGTTAGCGTTTCTTGCAGGCTCAACGAGAGAATAATCTTTCCAGGTGATTCTCTGATCCTGTTTCATATCGGGGTTTACCTCGACGAGACAAACCTCGTTTGCGTATAGTTTAGCATTTCTTTCAAGAAATTCCGTAATGGGCATAATATTCCTCTTGCGTAATAAATAATATAACTATTCTATGATATAATAAAAACGTGCAAAAGTCAATGAAAACGATAAAAAGAGCGGATTATCTTATCCGCTCTGCAATAATTTCAGCTACGCTTTCCGATATATCGGTGGCAAGCGTTCCGTACGAACCGAATCTCTTTTCCGCTTTCCTTGCAGAAAGCCCGTGAATAAGAGAGGCTCTTTCCACACCGTCTGAAAATCCCTGCGCCAAAAATGAAGCCACGATACCTGTCAGTACATCTCCGCTACCGCCCTTCGCCATAGCAGGAGTTCCCGAGGCAGTAAGCATCACTCTGCCGTCAGGATGCGCCGTTACGCTTCCTGCGCCCTTAAGATGAACTGTTACGCCGTGCTTCTTTGCAAAATCAACGGGATCGTTTATATAATCAATATCCTTTAAGCTCTTCCCCGTCAGCCTTGCAAATTCTCCTCTATGAGGAGTGATCACCACGTTTTTTGCCCCGTCCAGCACGGACGGATCGCACGAGATCGAATTAAGAGCGTCCGCGTCAAGCACGAGATATCCGTCAAAATTCTCCACGAGATAGCTAACTATCTTCTTGATCTCCTCGCTTACTCCAAGCCCCGGACCTACTGCCACAACATCGGAAAAGTCTATAATATCGTCAAGCACTCCCTTATCAAAGAGCATATAGCCGTCCTCGTCAGGCATATAGCAAAGAGTACTTTCCACCACTCTCGAGGCGTATGCCTCTTTTACCGAATAAGGAACACACAGTCTTACAAGCCCTGCGCCTGAGCGAAGAGCAGACACTGCCGAGCGCTCGGCAAGAATCCCTGCTCCAATAAATCTCGGACAGCCTGCAATGATAGATACCTTGCCGTACGAGCCCTTGTGCGTATTGTTTTTTCTTTTTGGAAAGGTCACTTCCTCAAGAAGGGTGATCTCTCCCTTAGGATTTATACCGGTATCAGCAAATATTATCTCTCCCACGGAGTCTATGCCGTCAAGAAGATAATAGCCTACCTTTTTGCCCGAAAAAGAAACCGTGACGTCCGCCCTGACGCATTCTCCGAGCTTTTCTCCTCTGTCTGCATGAAGTCCGGACGGAATATCAGCCGAGATTATCCTTGCCCCCGAATCGTTGATCGCCTTGATCGCATCGAGATATATTCCCTCGACCTCTCTTGAAAGACCAATACCAAAAACGCAGTCAAGCACCACGTCGTCGTATATCATATAACCGCTCTCAAAGGGTCTGATCTCTATTCCTGAGCCGTCTGCGATCTCAAGTAATCTCCTCGTTTCCTCGCAGGGCATGTCCCCAACGGTAAATATACGTACACTCACTCCACGGTCCGCAAGTACTATTCCTGCGCTAACGCCGTCCGCGCCGTTCTTGCCTTCTCCACATACCGCAGTAACACTCTCAACGTCACCTACCGCCCTTGCAAGAGAAGCTCCCGCCCTTTCGATAAGCGTGTATACGTCAACACCGCTATCTATCAGCCTTTGCTCTGCCTCAACGATATTCCTTTTTAAACAAAGCTCGCTCGTCATACCTCTTCAAGCACCTCTCCCGATACCTTTTTGGCTACGTCGTACTCAAAGCCTCTGCTCATAAGATACCTGACCATCTTTTCCTTTTCGGTATACTTTTTTGCCTTTTTCTCACAAAGAGCACGGGCGATATCCTCCTCGTTTTCGGGGAGCACCTCGTCTATTATATCCTTGGATACGCCCTTTGCGCTAAGCTCGTAGCTAAGTCTAAGTTTTCCTCTATCTTTGCCGTAGGTAGAAACGTAGGCGTGAGCGTACGCCATATCGTTGATATAGCCGTAGGAGCGAAGCTTCAAAATAGCTCCCTCCGCCTCCTCCTCGGTGTAGCCCTTTTCCTCGAGCTTTTGTCTGACCTCGCTTTCTGATTTGAGACTTCTCGATATCTGACGAATAGCAGAGTCAAAAGCAAAATTTACTCCGCTCTGGCGTCTGATCGCCTCGATCTCCTCCGCCGTGATCTCCTCTCCTACCTTGATCTTTCGATAAGACGCAAGCACGACGCTGTCGAGCCTCTCGAATTTTTCTCCGTCAACGTAAATATCGTAACTGCCGTTCTTTTGTTTAGTTACTGCCGTTATACGCATACTTCACCTCTTTTTGTAGTTTAACATTTTTAGACCGCTTTTGCAAAGTCTTTGAGGCTCAAATTATGTCAAATATGGCAGTCACTTGGGCTTTTTTGTATTATTCCTCTATCGGACAGCTCGAAAAGTCTGCGTTATTCATCAAAGCACCGCACCTTTTTAAGTGCTTTTGCTCTATTTTTCCGTTCGTTCTCTCGTATCCCTCCCAAACGTAGCAAAAAGGACAGTTTTCACAATCAGTCGGTTTATTCTTTAGCTTAATCATAATTCCCTCCGCAAATAGAATGCCCCTAACGAAAAAAATATTGCATTATCAAATTTTTTTTGTTATAATACGGTTAGTATTGTGTTATGAAAAAATTACTTATCGTGGACGACGAACAAAAAATACGTTCCCTAGTCGGAATGTATTCAAAATACGAGGGATTCACCTCAGTAGAGTGCTCGAACGGCAAGGAATGCGTTGATTATTTGAAAAATAACGACGTAGATATCGTCGTGCTTGACGTCATGATGCCCGAGCTCGACGGATTCTCCACTCTTAAAAAAATAAGAGAGTTTTCGGACGTTCCCGTCATAATGCTGACCGCAAAGGGAGACGTTGAGGACAAGATAGTGGGATTTTCCTCAGGCGCAGACGATTATCTTCCCAAGCCATTTTCCCCCAAGGAACTTATGCTCAGAATAAATGCCGTCTTGAAAAGATCTACCAAAAAAAGATCCTCGGGTCTTGTGATAGACGAAGATGCGCGTAAGGTCTACGTGAACGGACAAGACGCAGAGCTATCCTACAAGGAATACGAGCTTCTTTCGTATTTCGTAAAAAACGAGGGCATAGCTCTCACGAGAGACAGAATAATCGAGAACGTTTGGTCCGATTTCGACGGATTCGATAGGACCGTGGACGCTCACGTCAAATCCCTGAGAAAAAAGCTCGGAGATTTTTCGGAGCGTATACAAACGGTAAGAGGAGTAGGTTATCGCTTTGAAAACGAGAAAGATTAAAATCAGACACGGAATGCTCGTGAGCTTTGCCGTTTTGATACTTCTTATGATACTTGCCCTATGGCTCGTTCAGACGGTATTTTTGGACGACTTTTATTACGCCGTCAAGCAAAACGATCTAAAAAGAGTATCCAAGGAGATCACCGAGCTTCTCGGTGACGACCCGAGCGAAACGCTACGTGATCACGAAAGCGGAAGAGAGCTCGGCGAGCTTTGCTTGAAAAACGAAATGAGCTACGTCACCATGCTCAGCGGAACGGTGATCGGCAATTCCTATATGCAGGACGATACCCTGTTTTCCCTTCTTTTGTCAAACAGGCTGAACGAAGAGATAGCGCGCTCCGAAAGAGACCTATCCGAGGCAATTATCCCCGTCACCGAAGGACCAGACCCCCAAAACGCCAAAACCTCGGCTCTTCTTCTCATAAAGAGCGTTGACACAGGTGATAGCGGAGTTTTGACATACGTGCTTTGCACCAATATATACCCCACCTCGTCAATGACGAGAACTATCAGCACACAGCTCGTAGCTATCAGCGTGCTTGCCCTGATTTTGGCAGTAGCGGTATCTCTTTTCGTATCCCAAAAGATCGCATCTCCTATAACCAAGCTCTCGGCTGAGTCCAAAAAGCTTGCTAAGGGCAATTACGATCTCGACTATCCCAAGGCGTGTGGACTGAGCGAGGTAGACGAGCTGGTCGATTCTCTCAAGCATTCTGCTCTCGAGCTTGAAAAAACCGAAAAGCTCCAAAAGGATCTCGTTGCAAATATCTCTCACGATCTCCGCACTCCCCTGACCCTTATACAGGGCTACGCAGAGCTGATGCGAGACATTCCCCCCGAGAACAACGAAAAGAATCTCGACGTTATCGTCAGCGAGGTCAAGAGGCTCAACACCTTAGTCAGCGACGTTCTTGATCTTTCCAAGCTTCAGTCGGGCACGGCAGAGTTTCGTGACGAGCAATTCGATCTCGTTCAAATAACGGAAGAGGTTTTATCCTCCTACCGTGATCTATGCGAGGGAGACGGATATATCTTCGACCTTTCAAAGCCCGAGGGTGAGGTCGTAGTTTTTGCCGACAAAAAGAAGATCGCAAGCGTTATCCACAATCTTATCTCCAACGCCGTCAAATACACGGGAGAGGACAAAAAGGTCAAGGTAGTCGTGGAAACGGCAGGCTCAAAAACGAGATTATCCGTCCACGACACGGGAAAAGGTATCCCCGAGGACAAATTAAAGGATATCTGGCAACGCTATTACAAGCTTGATTCCTCCGAATCACACACGAGAGGTGCAGTAGGCACGGGGCTTGGGCTCGCTATCGTAAAAACCGTCCTCGACCACTACGGCGCAGACTGCGGAGTACGCTCAGGCGAATACGGCTCGGTGTTCTGGTTCATCCTCGATCTCAAAAAGGATAACTAAACGTATTTATCAGCTCATTACCTTTTTTAAGTGTTAAAGAAAAGAACTTAGACTTAAAAATCTAAGTTCTTTCTCTTTTCAAGATATGATGTGGTTTCCCATATGTTTTAAATCAAATCTCATTTTTAATCCTCGCTTTCGAAACTTAAAAAATTTTTGTTTTTCGAAATCGATATTATTATATGCTTAAAAAAGAGACAATTGTCGATTATTTTTTATATCTTATTTTGCGAAGCCGAAGCTGTATCCACCGTTTGCACCGATAGTCAGCACTATATCGCCCTTGTCGTCCGTACAGTAGGTGTAGTCCGATATTCCGTAGGCGGTAAGTCTATCCATAAGCTCGGCGTGTGGGTGACCGTATTCGTTGTCCGCTCCTACGCAGATAACCACGTGCTCGGGATCAAGGAAGCTAAGTAGCTCCGAGCTAGTCGAGCCCTCAGAGCCGTGATGACCTGCCTTCAATACGTCACAGTCGTAAAGATCTCCGCCCATCTCTTCTATGAAATGTCTCTCACTCCAAGCGTGGCTCGTGCTCGTAGTATCGCTATTAAGATCGCCCGTAAGCACTACTCTCGTGGTCTTTTCCTCACCGTATTCGAGGATACAAACGGGACTCATATTGTTTTTGACCTTAGCGGAGGAATTTTTGTCCACTCCGTCATAAAACTCCTCATCCGGACAATATACCTTCATCAGATATCCCTCGCCCGTAATCTCGTAATATCCCTGATTGTACTGAATCTCGATACCCTCTTCAGCCTGCACCGCATCGTAAAATGGAACGTAGGCGGTTGTCGTCGTCATAAAGCCCGATTCGGGATCTTCCTCGACTGCTCCGACGTTTGGCATAAACACTTTTTTGACCTCGTAGGTCTCAAGCACCTCGTTCATTCCGCCAACGTGATCGGAATCGGTGTGCGTAAGCATCAGATAATCAAGTCCGTCTGCAAGCGTTCCAAGACCGTTAAGATATGCAAGCAGATCAGCTGTGATATCGCTGTCACGGTCTCCTGCATCTATCAGCATATCCTTACCGTCAGGGAAAAGTATATAGGTCGCGTCTCCCTGACCAACGTCAATGAAATGCACCTTGAGCATATCCCCAAGAGGCTCGGGAGCGCTTCCCGAGGGTGTGCCCGAGGGTGTTCCAGAGGGCGTACCAGAGGGCGGATCTGACGGATCAGGCTCTTCCGGGCTTATATAGCTCATAACGAGCTCGAGAGTATTCATAAAGGACTCTCTTGCCACCATATACCATACGCCGAGGATAAGCGCTATCACGAGGATAAGCGCAATAATAATTTTGATTGCTTTTGATGATAGATTCATAATTTAACTTTTAGCCAGATAGCTCGTGATAAATTCGTCAAGCGCACCATCCATAACGGCGGAAATATTACCCGTTTCCGTTCCCGTTCTGTGGTCCTTGACCATGGTATAGGGCTGGAACACGTAGCTCCTTATCTGACTACCCCATTCTATTTTTTTAAGCTCGCCCTTGATCTCCTGCGCCTGCTCCATTTGCTCTCGTTCTCTCTTTTCGACGAGCTTGCTCATAAGCATACGCATAGCAACCTCACGGTTTTGGATCTGACTTCTCTCGTTCTGACATTGAACGATTATACCCGTGGGGATATGAGTAATACGAACGGCGGACTCAGTCTTATTGACGTGCTGACCGCCTGCGCCTCCCGAGCGGTAGGTATCCACCTTAAGCTCGTCGGGGCTGATCTTGATCTCCTCGTCGTTTATGATCTCGGGCGCTACCTCGAGAGAAGCAAATGAGGTATGACGCCTTGCGTTACTGTCAAAGGGCGATATACGCACCAATCTATGAACGCCCATTTCTGCCTTTAGGTAGCCGTAGGCGTTTTCCCCTTCAACCATAAAGCTCACGCTCTTTATACCTGCCTCGTCACCTGCAAGATAATCAAGAAGCTTGACCTTGAAGCCGTGCTTTTCCGAATACATCGTGTACATACGGTAAAGCATCTCCGTCCAATCCTGCGCTTCCGTTCCGCCTGCTCCTGCGTGCAAGGTAAGTATAGCGTTCAGAGCGTCGTACTTGCCCCTCAAAAGAGCCTCGGTCATAAGAGCGTCAATATCCCTTTCAAGGCTACTTAGCTCCTCTTGTATTCCGCCAAGCTCACAAAGCTCCTCTTCCTCGTCACAAAGATCTATCATCAGCTCTGAGTCGCTGAGCCTTGACTCAAGCTTTTCGTATCTTGAGATCTTGTTTTCAAGAGCGGATACCTTTTTGTTGACCTCCTGAGCCGTTTTGAGATCGTTCCAGAAGCCCTCTTCGTTTTGTTTATCCTGAGCAATTTTAAGCTCTTCCCTTAGCCCAGCCAGGTCAAAGGGACTCACCTGCCTTATACAGTATAGCTTTCAGTTCCTTGGCTTTCGCTCTCGGAAAATCGAATTCCTGCACAATATCACTCTCCTTTTTTATTTGCCACAGCAATTTTTGTATTTGCGTCCGCTTCCGCACGGACAGGGGTCGTTTCTTCCAATCGTTGAATCCGCCTTAACGGGCTTTTTTGCCTCGGCGAAATTAGTTACCGTTTTGGTTTGAGGATTCTTGCGTACCTCAAGCTCAGCCTTGAGATATGCTCTCACTGTCTCGTCCTTTATTCGGTCGATCATATCGTTGAACATATCGGTAGCCTCACGTTTGTAGGCAATAACGGGATCTTGCTGACCGTAAGCTCGCAAAGTGATTCCTCTCCTTAAAGCGTCCATAGCGTCTATCTGATCACGCCAATGGATATCAACCGCCCTCAGCATGACGTCACGCTGAAAATTGTCAAAACTGAATCCGATAGCCTCGAAGCGTTCCTTTTTGTCCAAGAGAAGCTCAGAGCATCTTTTGACCGCCTTTTTCTTGATAGAATCCACGCTCTCAGAAAGCATCTCCTCGGTTATAAACTCCTCACCGATAGGAAACACCCATTTTTCAAGCTCGGCGTTCATTTCGTCTATATCGCTAAGAGCTAAAGCCTGCTCAATTTTTTCTCTGACGTACTCCTCGGTCATATCGGTTATCTGCTCGCTGATATCGTCACCGTTCAAGACCTTGTCACGCTCCTTGTACATCAAAAGTCTCTGAGCGTTCATAACGTCGTCGTAGCTCAAAACGTGCTTACGCATCGAATAGTTTGCGCCCTCTCTTCTTTTCTGAGCGCTTTCTATCTGCTTTGAGATCATTTTGGAAACTATAGGAGTATCCTCGTCAAAGTGAAGCGCGGTTGCAATGCTCTTCATTCTCTCTCCACCGAATATTCTGAGCAGATCGTCCTCCATCGAAAGATAAAATACCGAAGATCCCGGATCGCCCTGTCTACCGCTACGGCCACGGAGCTGATTGTCTATTCGTCTGCTCTCGTGTCTTTCCGTACCGATTATACGAAGACCGCCTACCTCTTGAACCTTTTTCTTCTCCTCGTCCGTGACGACCTTGTGTTTATCGTATAGCTCCTTGTATCTTGCTCTTGCGCTCATGACCTCCTCATCCGCCGTTTCTGAAACCGAGGTCGAGGCAAGTATCAGCTCGTGAGAATATCCCTCTTTTGCCATATCCTTTTCAGCAAGGTGTCCGGGGTTGCCTCCGAGCATAATATCCGTACCACGTCCTGCCATATTGGTTGCTATCGTTATAGCGCCAAGCTTACCTGCCTGAGCTACGATGTCCGCTTCCTCTGCGTGCTTTTTTGCGTTCAATACGTTATGGCGTAGTCCACGTCTTACGAGGCGCTTTGATAGCTCCTCACTCTTTTCGACCGAGCTCGTACCAACGAGAACGGGTTGACCCGTCTTGTGCGTTTCGCTGATATCCTTTATTATCGCCTCGATCTTCTTTTCCTTGGCAACGTAAACGACGTCGGGCTTATCTTCTCTTATCATAGGCTTATTGGTGGGAAGCTCCACCACGTCAAGCCCGTATATACCGCAAAACTCCTCTTCCTCCGTCATAGCAGTACCCGTCATACCGCTGAGCTTATTGTACATTCTGAAATAATTTTGGAATGTAATGGTTGCGATAGTGCGGTTTTCGTTCTGAATCTTGACGTTTTCCTTTGCCTCTATTGCCTGATGAAGTCCCTCGCTATATCTTCTGCCTGCCATTACACGGCCGGTAAATTCGTCTACAATCAGTACCTCTCCGTCACGCACGATATAATTGACGTCACGCTTCATAGTAAAATGAGCGCGTATAGCCTGATAGATATGATTGTTTATATCGCTGTTTTCGTAATCTGAAAGATTGTCTATATTAAAAAATCTTTCCGCCTTTTCCACGCCCGACTCAGACAGTCTGACTGTATTCTCCTTTTCCTCAAGGATATAATCGTCAGGCTTTAGAGTCTTTGCAAATCTGTTTGCCGATACGTAAAGATCGGTGGGCTTTCCGCTCGGTCCTGATATAATAAGAGGAGTACGAGCCTCGTCTATGAGTATACTGTCCACCTCGTCCACGATAGCAAAATTCAGTCCTCTTTGCACCTTGGCGCTATTACTTTTTGCAAGGTTGTCACGGAGATAATCGAATCCGAACTCGTTATTCGTTCCGTACACTATGTCCGCAGAATACACCTTTTTCTTCTGCTCCGTGGTCATTCCCGACAAATTGACTGCAACCGTCAGTCCGAGAAAATTATACAATTTCCCCATCCATTCGCTGTCACGGGTAGCAAGG
>JAZQYC010000074.1:0-2027 GCA_045633285.1 Clostridia bacterium
GAATGGAAAAATCCCTTGATAATAGAGGACGGCAAGGAAAGACCTGCAAAAAAGGAGATCGCTCTTATCGATCTTATGACGATGAGCGCAGGGCTTACCTACAATACCTATACGAAAAATATCCGAGATTATATAAAGAGTAATCCTCTTGCAACGGCAAGAGAGCTGTCTGTAGCAATAGCTAAAGACGGGCTTATATTCGAGCCGGGAGAGAGAATGGCGTATAGCTTGTGTCACGATATCCTCTTTGCTTTTATCGAGGCTGTTACGGGAAGAAGAGCCTCAGAGTATATCTACGAGAAATTCAGAGACCCTCTCGGCATCAAGGACTTGTATTATCACAAGGAAGAGAAGGGCGTAGAGGACAGGCTTTGCGATCAGTATTCAATGACCAAAAGCGGAAAGATCGCAAAAGTTCCAAAGATCAACGATTTCGTGCTTACTCCACGTTACGATTCGGGTGGAGCAGGCGTTATTACGTCTTGTATGGACTATTCCGTGTTTCTTGACGCTCTTGCAAACGGCGGAATCGGCGCAAACGGCGAGCGAATTTTGAGCTCTCAGTCGATAGACGAGATGAGATCAAACAGGCTTGACGGTCAAAGGCTTAGGGACTTTTATAACCGTGGAAACGGTATGGTATGCTACGGATACGGCTTAGGCGTGCATACCCTTATTGAGAAAAAGAACGAAAGAACGGGAAACATGAGCCTGTCAAGCCTCGGTGAATTCGGTTGGGGCGGAGCGGCAGGCGCTAATATGACCATAGACCCTGAGGAAAGACTGAGCGTTCTGTATCTTATGCACGTATTGAATTTCCCCGTTCCAACGGGTGAGGACGGCTATTTCAACGACAACTACAGATTCAAAACGAGAGACCTTGCTTACGTTGGGCTGAATGAAAAGTAAAGGGATATCCTTGATAAAATTTTACATAAAAAAGAGAGATAACGGATCGGTTTTGCCGAAACGTTATCTCTTTTTATAAGCTATTTATCCTCAAGTGCTTTGAAGAGCCTTGCGTCGTTGCTTGCTTCCTTGCCTGTGAGATATTTGAGATTGTTTTTGAGCTTTTTGGGTCTCGTGATTATAGAAAATACGTGTCTTATCCATGCAATAGGCAGTAGCCATTTGTGATTTTTGAAAAACGGATATTTGGTACACAAAAATTCGCTACTAGGAAAAGCCGTTCTGAAGACGATCGCAAGCTTGCCTTTTTTGACCGATTTTTTTACCAGTATTGCGCTATCATGCTTTCCGTATACCGTATCACGGCACAGATAATCAAGAAAGGACTCTACCTCGTGATCAAGATCAGCGTAGTCAAGGTCAGGCTCGTAGTCAAAGTATTTTTTGAGGACGCAGACCGATACCGAGAAGAAATTGAAAAGTCCGAGCTTTTTGATTTCCTTTATCAGCTCTTTTCTATCTACGTCGAGTTTAGTGAGTAGGAGATAGAGGTCGGCAAGAAATCTCAGACCTGCGCCTGCTGAATAGAAATGTTTGGCAAAATGCGCTACGTGATGAGTAATCGAGTGAAGATCGTTGAGCCTCGTGACGTAGGTATAGTCCTTGTAGGGAACAGTGCTTTTTTCATACTCCTCGTCGTACTTGTCCTTAAAATCCTCAACGAGTGAGAAGAATGCCTCTATGCCTATTTTTTTGTCTGCGTTATATACGAATCCCAATTCCTCGAGATGACCCTGCTTTTCCGGACGAGCGTAGCCGTAGAGCTTGACGACTTTTTCAAATTCGGGGATCAGATCCTTGTTTATGATAATATCCACGTCGCCCATCGTACGTAGCTCGGGAGAGGGGTATAGCTCTCTGTAGATCGAGCCCTTGAGCAAAATGATGGGTATTTTATTTTCCTCGAGCTTATCGAGAATTGGCTTCAAATTTGCAAAGAAATTGGCGTAAAACAGGCATGCTGAAATAAAAGCTCCCTTCCATTTATTTAAGAGCTGGACGTCTTCTTCGCTTTTAAAATTCTGCTTGGATATCGGAAGAAAAACGAGGGTGTGTAC
>JAZQYC010000075.1:0-1684 GCA_045633285.1 Clostridia bacterium
TATTCTCCACAAGAGAATAAAAGGTATTAGTTATATTTTTAGCCTTGTAGCTAAAAGTGATATGCAAAACAAGTTTTGCGTTATATTGCGACGTTTAGTCGCAGTTATATTAAATAAATCCAAAACTCGCCATTAGGCGAATATAACTGCCGATAGGCAATATAACTTGCGTAAGCAAATCTAACAAATCCGTTTACGGATTTATTTAGTTGTCGCTTTTCCTTACGGGAATAGCGACTTAATGTTGTCCTTTTTTCAAGGATAGGATAATGGATATAATTTCGCTTGGAAGCGGAAGCCGTGGAAACGCTACTCTCGTTCATATCGGCGGAAGCTATATACTTATAGATAACGGCTTCAATCTTCGTGAAATAACGAGGAGACTTCCCGTTGACCCGAAATTTATATCCGCAATACTTTTGACTCACGAGCATTCAGACCACCTAGAGGGAGTTCCTGCACTTTCTAGAGAATATTCTATTCCCGTGTATATGCCGACAGCTCTTAGCGAGGTCACGAGAGCAAAGACCGAGGGGGTAGAGGTTGTTCTCAAAAACGACGGTGAAAGCGTAATAGACGGAGTTAAGGTAACTGCCTTTCGCGTTCCGCACGACGCTAAATATACCGTGGGCTACAAGCTCCAAAAGGAAAACGAGTCCTTTGCCTCAGTTACCGATCTTGGCGAGTTCACGGGAGCAATATTTAATAATCTCAAGGGTACGGACACCGTACTCATAGAATCTAACTACGACGAGGAGATGCTGAGAGGTGGAGCGTATCCCCCAATACTCAAAAAGAGGATCGAGGGTAGGCTCGGACATCTGTCGAACGGTAACTGCGCAGAGGCTGTGGTAAGGCTAGGAGAGAGTGGAACGAAAAGATTTATCCTCGGTCATATCAGCGAAAACAACAATATCCCCGAGCTTGCTTACGCCAGAGTTATGGAAGCCTTAGAGCTGTCTGGCAAAAAGCTTTTCGTTGGAGTAAGCGCTCAGGATAAGGTCAGAATTTTTTAGTATAAACAATTTCATATAACAAATTCAGATAATGCAAGAGTGATCTTGCATTATTTTGTTTAAAAAAATTTTATTTTGGTATTGACATGCAAAAAACCGTATGTAATACTTAAATAAACGAAGATATTTTTATTAAATTCAAGGACACAATTCACGAAGCGTAAATATTATTTATAAGATAAGCTGGGGTGTAACGTATAGTGATTGATTTATTGATAATTATCAAGAGAATATGCAAATTCATACTGATATGTTTTTTGATCTTATTTTTTTTGACGTGTCTTTTTTTTGCATGTGCTTTTGGTATAATTCCAAGAAGAAGCTACGTATGGAATACGAAATATACGGTTGATGAGCATATTGAGAGGATAGAGGTTTTGATGCAAAATCATTTCTCGTCTGAGTTAGCGCGAAACGAAATAGAAAATATAAGCGTGGATATAATGTATGCCTTTGACCAAACGCCCGATATGTGGATAGTTGAGATCGAGTACAAGGAAGAAAAAGAGTATAATTACAAGCTTAGTACGATCGATTCGTTGGATGGATACGATTTTGAAACTCCGAATTTAGAAAAGTCAACGACCTTCCGTACGAAATATAAACATATGGTAGGATTCATAGATGACGACGAATATTTTTTATATCAAACGTACTTGGGTAGAAGC
>JAZQYC010000076.1:0-1553 GCA_045633285.1 Clostridia bacterium
TTCAAAGACTCCAGCTTATGATCAGAAATACCTATATGTACGTTCACAAGGCTACCCTATCTACTACCGAGATGAAGGAATGGGTAGACGAAATGAAAGAGTATTATCCCACTCTTTATAGAAACACTTCGCTCGAATCCCCCGATAGCAACGATCTTCTTGCTTGGTGGGAAAGCTTGGTGGCGTAAGGAGGCAAGGAATGAATAAAGTTTTTAAGATAAGCATTTTATTGATATTGGCGTTTGCTCTTTGTACGTCTATTATAGCCTGCGCTCCCGAGGAGACCACGCCTCCTCCCGTAGAGGTCGTAGAGCCTACTCTTTCAGAGAGCAGTCTCACCTTAAAGACTGGGGAGCAGAGGACGTTGACCGTAAAAGACGCAGGAGAATTGAGTGTGACCTGGTTGTCAACGAGCCCCTCGGTTGCAACGGTGGAGAGCGGTGTGGTAACGGCTCGCGCAAAGGGCGTTGCAGTTATCAAAGCTAAGCTTGGCGAGACTGAGCTTGAGTGCGTAGTCGAGGTAAAAATGATAGACGCTACCGTGCTAATTCTTGATTCCAACGGCACAAAAAGCGGAGAAAACGAGACGGCGCTCTATCTCAATCAGAAATATTGCTTCTATCCCGAGCTTATAGAGGGTGGCTCGAGCGTTTCGCTTGACAATGTAACGGTTACCTATCACACCTCGGACGAGGAAGTAGTAAAAATCGAGGATTCGACCTCAAGCGAGGCAAACGTCAGCGCAAAAAAGGTTGGCTTAGCTTACGTTTGGGCAAGTTGCAATTACGGCGGTAAGGAATACGTTTCACACAAGATCAAGGTTACCGTTAAGCTCAGCACTGAGCTCGTGCTTTCTAAGGACAGCTTCACTTTTGTAACCAACGTAGATCTACAGGGCAATAGCGTTAACGAGGGCGCAAGAGACAGAGTGTACGTTTCTTATCGCAAGCTTGACACCAACGAGGTGATCGACGTATCGAAGGAGGATATAGTATACAAGGTTGAAGACGAGAGTGTTGCAACGGTTGACCGCTACGGAAATATCACGGGAAAATCAGCAGGAAAGACCAAGATCAAGGTTATGACTGAGTTTGGTGAGGACGAGATCGACGTAGCCGTTTCTTATCCGATATTCTCGGCAAAGGATCTTGACTATATAGCTCTTGCTACCTATAACTTGAGCCTTACCAAGGCGACCGAGCTTTTATCCTCATCGTTTATACTTATGAACGATATAGATTACAGCTCGCACGAGAGAAATTATATGCTCCCCATCGCATCTCTCGTTGCAACGGACGCGTCTCAGACCTCGGCAGATCTTTATCTTGATCGCGACGTGCAAAAATACGGAGAGGAATACGGTGGTTTCAGCTATTACAGCAAGACCTGGCTGGATCTGCTCGATCTCAGAGAGGGTACGGTGGATATGACCACCAAGGACGTTAAACGTCACGAGGACGCAAGCGAGGATAATCCCGTTACCTTTGGAGCAAAGGTGCTTTTGAAAGCAAACGGAGATCGCTTCGAGGGAATAAACCCCTCGGCTATCAAAT
>JAZQYC010000077.1:0-8938 GCA_045633285.1 Clostridia bacterium
CATAGACGCAGAAACGGCGCAGGTCAAAACGTCGCTCACAAACGAAGACGGCACGCCAAGCTCAATAAGCTGATAATAAAAATCAGTCGCAACTATAGCCGAGCGAAAAATGCCGTATATCTCCACCTTGCTCGACGAGCATATAATATCGGCAACCGCGCGAAGAGTCTCTTCCGTATTTGAATCGTGCGTGCTTGCAAGAGCGTGCTCAAGATCGTCCTTTTGCTTTTTGAAAACGTCCTTGACCCCGTCACCGCTTGACACAACGCTGAACTTGCGATTGTTGTACTCGTTTATACAACCTGCAACCTGAAGCTTGAGGGCAGGAAATCCCCCACCCGTCATCTTGACTGCAAAGTTGACCACGCTACCCTGAGATGCGCCAACGCTCCTTGCAAAGGCGGTAAGCGTCGAGCTCAAAAGCTCCTCTGGCGCATCTAAAATTCGCTCTGCGATTTTCTTTTCGACCGCGCTAAAAAATCTCTTATTTGAGGAAATCTCCCTGAGTATATTACCCGACATAATCATCTTCCTTTTTTCATTCTTGATTGAGTTTTTCTCAATTCTCCCATTTGGGAAATTGAGTATATCACAGCACACGCACCGTGTCAAACGATTATATAAAAAAGAGAGAATTTTGTCTCAATAACTAAATTCTCCTTTCTTCCTTATTATAATATGCGCCTGAGTTTAGCTCAATCTGCGTTTGAGTAGTTAAAGTTCGAACTTTAACGCAAATTATCGTCTACGTATTTTAAGTAATACAAAAATCCTATCATAAAAAGTATCATTTCTCACCTCTTATAGCATTACGCCCTTCGCATACAAGACTACTGCAAGTATTATCGATCCAATTATCACAATTTTTTCCTCCGTAACGTTTTGCCTTTCGACAGGTACATTTTAGCAGAGACTTTGTCAAGCTATTGTCCAATTATTTGGACAGATAGAATTATTTTGTTTGTTTTTTAGAAAAGTCTTGACAAGGCTTTGAGGTTGATTTATGATAAAGGTCGAGGTGAAAAAAATGAAATACAAATACAACACGCGTGGCGTATGCTCGATGGTGATCAAATTTGACATAGACGGTAACGTAATAACGAACGTTGAATTTCTTGGCGGATGCAACGGCAATTTAAAGGCAATCTCCACTCTCGTTGACGGAATGACGGTAGAGGAGATCGAGCAAAAGCTTCTTGGAAACACCTGTGGCTACAAGCCCACGTCGTGCGCTGACCAGCTTGCCCGCGCCGTCCGCGAGGCTTACGACAAAAACAACTAAGCAAAAAATCAATCCTTACTATTAAGGATTGATTTTTCTTCTTTCAATAACAAGATCCAAAATACGGCGTCCTTGACAAACTCTGACGCGTAATGTATAATATTAAAAATGGTCTTTTGAGGAAATTATGAACAATCCGCTTATTTCAGTTATCGTACCCATATACAACGTTGAAAAGTATCTCGATCAATGCGTATCGAGCATAGTTTCTCAAACGTATAAAAATATCGAGATCATTCTCGTTGACGACGGATCTCCTGATAACTGTCCCAAAATGTGCGACGACTGGGCAAAAAAAGACGAAAGGATCAAGGTCATTCACAAGCAAAACGGTGGATTAGTCTCCGCAAGAAAGGCAGGACTTCTTTCATCAACGGGTGAATACGTAACTGCCGTAGATAGCGACGATTACATAGATGAAACGTTACTTGAAAAAGCCGTATCTATTATTACCAGCAATGATTCGCCTGACGTCGTTTCTTTTAATTACACACGCGTTTTCCCCGACCACGAGGATTTAGTTAAAAATATTTTCGACGGATTATACGTCGGAGGCGATCTTGATATGGTAAAGAATAGTCTGTTTTATGACAAAACTCTTCCTGGAACAAAAAGCGGTGTGATTTTTGGTATATGCTCTAAGTTTTTTAAAAGGGAAATCGTTATTGACAAACAACTAAGCGTCCCTGAAAATATCACGCGTGGTGAGGATATTGCCGTTACCGCTCCGACGATAATTGATTGCAACTCTCTTTACTTCTGCTCTTTTGCTGGTTATTACTATCGCGCAAATCCGACCTCGATCATAAATTCGTACGACAAAAAGGAATTTGATCGCCTTCACGTCTTATTCAACTACCTTAATGGTATTATAGATGATAAATATTTAAATCAGGTGCTCGTATGCCTGCTCAATATGTATATCCTTGCAATGAAGCACACTTGTCTGAACAGCAAAAAGCGCAAACAGGCAATCACGGAGATCAGAGCATCAATGCCCAAGTCCACTATTCACAGTTTGAAGACGGCAAAAATCTACAAATGCTCCTTATCCTATAAAATCATCGTCTTTTTAGTTAAAAGAAGACTATATTCTATTTTATACTACGTTTTTAAATTCGCTAACAGAGAGCATTAAAATACACGTATTATAGTTTTGCGTGAAAGGTGTCGCTATGAATAATCCGCTTATTTCAGTTATCGTACCCATATACAACGTTGAAAAATATCTCGATCAATGCATATCGAGCATAGCTTCTCAAACGTACAAAAATATCGAGATCATTCTCGTTGACGACGGCTCTCCTGATAACTGTCCCAAAATGTGCGACGACTGGGCAAAAAAGGACGAAAGGATCAAGGTCATTCACAAGCAAAACGGTGGATTAGTTTCTGCAAGAAAGGCGGGTATTCTTTCATCAACGGGAGACTACGTAATGAACGTCGATAGCGACGATTATATAGGGGAAGCGCTTATAGAAAAGGTAGCAAAGGTGATTCAAGAAAACGACTCACCCGATATCGTTGCGTTTAACCATATACATTTTTTTCCCGATAAAGAAAAGAGCATGAATAATTCGCACCCTTACGGTCTTTATAAGGAAAATGCTTTACAACAAATCAGAGAAAGCTTCCTTTATTACAAGAGCCTTCCGGGACGTAACCATGGTGGAATTACCTATAATATTTGGTCAAAAGCCATAAAAAGGGAACTGTTGACTCCGATTCAGCTAAACGTTCCCGATTCAATAAGCAAGGGTGAAGACGTTGCTGTCTTCCTTCCTTCTCTTTTAAACTGCACTTCTATTTACCTTTGTCCGTTTAACGACTACTATTATAGAGCAAATCCTACCTCTATAATAAATTCTTTTAACAAAAACGAATTTAAAAAGCAGGAGGTCCTTTTTGACTATTTAAAGCAATTCGTCAATGAGCGCTACGAAAACCAATTTAACGTATATTTTCTTAATGCAGTCGTTAATTACGAAAGTAAAGCGTGCGCTCACTTTAAAAAGATGAAGGACTTCAAAGCGTTCATAAATAGTACGATAAAACAAGAGATCAAAAACGCAATAAAAAAAGCGAAGGTATATAAGCCCTCGCTTAAAAATAGAGTCCTTGAGTTTCTTGTAAAACACAACTATTTGAGTCTTCTTTATTTGCTTTTAAAATAAAAGGGGTTTTATCCTTCTTTTAGCTCTACTAACAAGGATTCTTAGTCTATTGGAGTTTTTTCTATTTTTAAAACCTTTCTTTCTTATCAGTTTGAAGAATTTTTATCCCTCCTTTGGTTGATCGGCCGATCTGACCGTGGAGGGATTATTTTTCGCACCGTCCTCGAGAGCTGTTTCCTGACAAGCTATATCTCTTCCTCTTCTTTGTCAATTTGCTTTTTTAGATCGGTCGTATAGATCAAATAGCACAAGAAAATATTATACATAAATACGTAATAAAAGAGAGACTGCAAGAAGAAATACATCATTGCAAGAATTATCCAGCCGAAGTAATTTAAACCGCTTCTTTTGATCCACGGTCTTCTTTTTGACAAACAAAACCATATCGCAACTAAAAGCACCAGAACACCTGCGATACCTAAGTAGAATACACACTCGATATATATATTGTGAGGTACGTGACCGTTTAACGGAGTATTAGTAAGTCCCGTACCAAACATGATTATACCCGCGTCGCTGAATATCAACTCTAAATAATATTCCCAAATCGTTGATCTTCCCGTAGTAAGCTCGTGCATATTGCTTGCAGTCGTTATTCTCTCGAGGGCAAACCGAATAAATCCGTCCTCGGCAAGTCCCACGATTAGAACGCTGACGAGAACGAGCGCAAGCAAGCAATTCTCTATAGGATTGCTCTTTTTAAGCACGATAACCGCAGTAACTATAAACATAATAACATACATCAGCATAAAGGACTTGCTATATGTCATGAAACCAAATACTGACATTATTCCGTACAAAAGCCAGAACATATCCACTGATACCTTGTTCCTTGCTCTCATCACGAGAAGCATAGTAAAGGCAATCATAAGGTTAACCGAATAGTAGTTCGGATCTCCAAACAGTCCGCAAAATCTTAAGTAACCGTCTGATTCCTTGAATTTTGAATAAGCAAAAAAAGTTGCGTTTCCTTGCACGCATAGTCCTATAGTCGAGCTGACGAGCATGCCCATGATATAATAGGTCGCAAGCCTTTCAAACGGTACGTCCTTGGATATAACGACGAGCGTATACAGTATGAGAATATTCTCAAGCTGCTTGATGTGTTGCATATAGTCTGCTTGTCCTCTGATATACGTACCCAGAAGAATATATCCAAAATACAAAAGCGCCCCAACGGCGACGTTAACGGAGAACTTACGGGTAAGAAAGATCCTTATGACTATTATTATCTCGCCGATGGTAAAAAGCGAAATAGAATTAGGAGAAAGCTTGAAAAGAGATGCCTGCGTTACCATAAACAAAAGCAGGCAAGCAAGGAGCTTCTCATCGGCAAAAAGTATGACGGCAGCAAACAGAATAAAGGCCGCTATTGAAAAAATATTGCTGATGGCAACACCCATTATGATCAGCACGATAAGTAACGCGCAGATAGGAATCCTGTATCTGTTGATTACCGTGCTTAACTTTTCATTCCAAATATTGTCCATTTTCCCTCTTTATTGCGCTTAGCGCAGTACGCCCTAGTTATTATATACTAGTATATTTTAACACTTTATACTTAATATGTCAATGTTAAGCAAAAAAAAGAGCATAATTTCAAAAAATTACGCTCTATTTTCCTTTTTTATTCTTCAATTGCTTCAAGCAAAAAGCTCACCGGACGGAATCCGTCGTTGCATGACACAAGGGCAGACCTTGGATTTTTCATCCAGCCGTCGTAAAAATTTCCACCGCCTTTTGCAAGCTCTTTGACAAACGGCTTCACCGAATCCCACGCGCTGTCACAAAAATCAGGTGGACGTTTGCCGTTTTTTGAGACGAAAACCATTCCCTCTCGCATAGTGCACGCGTGCTCGATGGGATTTTCGTACTGCTTTATGAGATCGTCGTAGACCGTGATCCTTTTGACCGTTATTTTGACCCTCATCTTTCAAACAGCGGTGTGGAGAAATATCTCTCTGCCGTATCTGGAAGAACGGTGACTACTCTCTTGCCCTTTCCGAGCTTTTTTGCAAGCTTCAAGGCTGCTGCAACGTTCGTTCCGCTACTTATTCCGCAGAGTATTCCCTCCTTCAGCGCTAAGTCCTTGCTTGCTGAAAGCGCCTCCTCGTCCTTTATGATACAAACGTCGTCGTATATCTTCTGATTAAGTATGGGAGGGATAAGTCCGTCGCCTATACCCATCTGAACGTGCGTTCCTATAGATCCGCCCGAAAGTATCGCTGCGTTTTCAGGCTCGACCGCCCATATCTCCATATCGGGGTTTGCTTCTTTCAGCGTTTCGCCTATACCCGTGATCGTTCCACCCGTACCTATACCCGAGCAAAAGCCGTGGATAGGACCATTTACCTGATCAAGGATCTCTCTTCCCGTTCCGCTTCTCTGAATAGCAGGGTTTGCAGGGTTTTCAAACTGCTGAGGAACGAAAACGTTTGGATCTTCTGCTTTCATTTTGAGAGCAAGCGCTAAGCACTCCTCTATACAAAGCCCGATGTTACCGTCGTCGTGAACGAGTATTACCTCAGCTCCGTAATGATTAACGAGAAGTCTTCTCTCCTCGCTGACTGAGTCAGGCATAATGATCTTGACCTTATACCCCTTGACTGCACCAACGAGAGCAAGACCTATACCCTGATTACCGCTCGTGGGCTCAACTATAATAGAATCCTTATTTAAAAGCCCTTGCTTTTCCGCTTCAAGTATCATATTGTAGGCAGTTCTCGTCTTAATAGATCCGCCGACGTTGAGCCCCTCGAACTTAACGAGGATCTCGGCGTCGTTTTCACCCGTCATGCGGTTAAGCCTTATAATGGGAGTGTTTCCCATAGCGTCCAAAATTGAATTGCAAATCATTTATATCGTTTCCTTGATCTTAGTCGTCTATTTTATAATATATTATAGCTATCTTATCTTATTCTTTCAAATATAAAAGCTACCTACTACTTTGGAATATCCTTTCAAAAATTCCCTGTACTATCTCCAAACGAAGAGCGAGCCTATCCGTGTTCATCAAAAGAGCAACGCCGTAATCGCCCGAGGTAAACAGAGCCGTTGAATAAGGCACGGCGCTACCCGAATGCCCAACGAGGCAGAAGCCCTCTCTCTCCTTGATCATCATGGTCTGACCGTAATAGTCGCTTGAATTCTTGGGATCTTTTGCGATCTTGCTCTTTATGAGCAATAATGACTCCTTGGACAAAATCTCTTCCCCACTGTCAGTCCTTTCGTTGATAATAAATCTTGCAAGCTTAGCTAGGTCGTTGATATTTGAAAACAATCCGCCTGCCGCGTATCTTACCGCGTTTTCCCAGGTTTTTTCACAAAGAACGAGCTTGCCGTCATCAATATTACATGGATAGCATAGCTCCCCTTTTATTGCCTCGCTTAAAAAATAAGTCGTATCACTCATGCCAAGAGGCTCGAGAACAAGTCTTCTTGCAAGGCTTGTAAACCTCTCTCCCGTTACCTTTTCCATAACGAGCGAAGCTAAGCGAATACCCACGTTTGAATATAAATAATCGCTGTTTTCCTTTATTGAGGAGAGATCTATCCTGGAAAGTTCCTCTCTTAGACTACTCTCAAGCAACCCCTCGTCCCTCGGTCCGTCAGGCGTATACTCCACGGGAAGTCCGGCAGTATGAGACAAAAGCTTATAAAGAGTCATTCCACCGTTTGATCTATCAAGCCAAGGAATATAACAAGATACGTTCTCGTGAACGTCCACGAGCCCTTGATCTACGAGCCTGTATAAGGTAAGACCCGTCACAATCTTGCTGATCGAGGCTATACGAAAAAGAGACTTCTCGTCTACCTCTTTTCCCCTCTCGCCATATTTTAGCTCTCCATTGCAATAAGAATGGATCAGCTTGCTTCTATCCGTTATACCAACGGCGATAGCTCCTATTGGATATTTGGCGCAATATTCGTTTAATAGCGTATCTACTGTATCAAATTTCATATTCATAAGTCCATTATACCAACAAGAAAATAAAAAAACAAGAATAAACCGATCAAATTAAAAATTTTTTTAAAAACCCCATAAAAACGCTTTACAAAACTAAAGTAATGGGGTATACTACGGTTACTTTATTACGATAAAGTGATAAAGTGCTTGCAGAAATTCAATTTTAAGGAGATACAAAAATGAAAAAGATTCTCGCAATCGTACTTATGGTAGCTATCGTCGCTACCTTCGCGCTTACCGGATGCGCCGGTGAAAAGCTTATAGGCTTTGACACCGAGCTTGCTGAGGCTGTATGTGAAGAGCTTGGAATCAAGGCTGAGTTCAAAGAGATCAACTGGGATACCAAGGTAACTGAAATTGAAGCAGACAGAATCAACGTTATTTGGAACGGCTTCACCTACACCACCGAGAGAGACGAGGGCTACGTTGAAGAGGACGGCACGGAGATCGGAGGACTTGACTTTTCAATTCCTTACATGATGAACAGACAGGTTGCAGTCGTTAAAAAGGCTAACCTTTCAAGCTACACCTCGATCGCTTCCTTTGAAGGAAAGAGCGGATGCGCTGAGGCAGAGTCGGCAGGAGCAGACGCTATCGCTAATATTCTTGGCGGTACTCCCGACGAGCTTGAAAAGCAGATAGACGTATTCACCGCAGTACTTGGCGGTACTAACGATTACGGCGTAATCGACGCTACCATGGCTAGCGTATACGTTCAGGCAGAAAACGGCGCTTACAAGAACGATCTTGCAGTAGTTGAGATCGGCTCGGCAAACGAGTACTACGCTGTTGGATTCAAGGAGGACAGCAACCTCGTAGACGTATTCAACTACGGTCTTGCTAAGGTATTCTTGAGTGGAAAGGCAGAGCAGATCGCAGAAAAGTACGGTCTTAAGGACGTTCTTTATGATTACTTTGGCGACGTAGCAGAGATGACCGAGGCAGACCTCGCTGAATTTGAGATGCCCACCGATGGTCAGTGGAAAGAGATCAAGGACGCAGGAAAGGCAGTTATCGGCTACACCATCTTTGCTCCCATGAACTACTTCGAAGCAAAATAATTATTACGGAGAAGGAAGGGCTTCGGGAAACCGAGGCCCTTTTGTAGGTTTTTATGTTTTTTACTATCGTATCTAAGCTATTCGTGGGCTTTTTGACCACGCTGGAAATATTTGCTCTCACCCTCGTCTTGGCGCTTCCCTTAGGTCTCGTGGTGGCTTTCGGGTCAATGAGCAGATTCAAGCCCTTGAAATGGGTGGTTCGCGGTTTCGTGTGGATCATCAGAGGCACTCCCCTTATGCTCCAGCTTCTTCTCGTTTGCTACGGTCCGGGACTTATAGGTCTTCCTGCCGTCAGAGACGAAATGATTGCCGTAATAGTAGCTTTCGTCATCAACTACGCTTGCTACTTTTCGGAAATTTACAGAGGCGGAATCGAATCCATATCCAAGGGTCAATACGAGGCTGGGCAGGTGCTCGGGCTTACCAAGAGTCAGATCTTTTTCAAGATCGTGCT
>JAZQYC010000078.1:0-3846 GCA_045633285.1 Clostridia bacterium
AAATGATCATGGAGAATATGTAATTATGAATCTCAAAAAAACTTACGTAGAAAAGTACGGTTATGAAAGAGTGGTAACGGATAGAAACTCTCCGCTTACCTACGCTGAGCTTGACTTTTTGAAGCTTGCAGACGGACAGAGCTACACTGTGGAGGAAAAGGGTAAGGAATTTGCTCTTATTATCCTTTATGGAAAATGCTCGGTTAAGGGTGCAGACTTTGCATTTGAGGCAGGTAAAAGAGTGAACGTATTCGACGGACCTGCTGAGGCTGTGTACGTTGGAAAGGACACTTCCTTTACGGTAACGGGTCTTGGCGGTGACGTAAAGATCGCCGTTTGTAAAGCTCCTGCCGATAAATACTTCAAGCCCTCTTACGTTCCCGTATCCGATATCAAGACCAAGGATCTCGGAAAGGGCGCGTTTGCAAGAACGGCTGCCTTTAATCTTCCAGAAACCGTAGAGGCTAATCTTCTCTATATTGGAGAATTCTGGGTAGAGGACGGTAACTGGGCAAGCTATCCTCCTCATAAGCACGATATCGACAATATGCCTACCGAGGGATTTTTGGACGAGATATATTATTTTGAATTTGACAAGCCCCAAGGCTTTGGTTTTCAGGCAGTATATTCAAAGGAGGGAGATATCAACGAGGTATACAAGGTCAAAACGGGTGATCTCGTTGAAGTACCCAAGGGATATCATCCCTTTACCGTTGCTCCCGGATACAAGAATTATTGCTTGTGGATAATGGCAGGAAAGGATCGTGGAATATTCTGCACGGCAGAGGAAGAGCATAAGTGGGTAAATAACTGATTATGAAGATTTATACTATTCACGACGAGGAGTTCAAAAAATACGGAAAGGTACTTAAAGCTCCTTACTATAAAGAGTTAAAAAAAGCGTCTGACGAGATTCCCGTTCCAATGGCGGGAAGCTCGTATCGCGCAAGCGAGCCTACCTTTGAGACCGAAGAGATCAAAAAATACTATCAAGAGGCTTTTGGTATGATGGACGTTCAGATCGGCTACTGTTGGGGAAGAAATAATATTCTCAACGCTCTTGAATGGCACAAAAATTCCGAAATAGCCGTTGCTCTCAGCGATCTTATAATGCTACTTGGTGATCTCAGAGAGATGGACGGAGTAGAGTACGACAGCTCGAATCTCAAGGCGTTTTTGTTCAAAGAGGGCGAGAGCGCTGAGCTTTTTGCTACGACTCTTCACTTTTCTCCTGCAATGCCCGACGACAAAGTCTTCAAGAACGTGGTAGTTCTGCCTCGTGGTACGAATTTGCCTCTCGATAAGCCCTCGTCAGACAAATTGCTTCATGCAAAAAATAAGTGGATCATCGTTCACCCTGAGTTTAAAAGGCTCGTTGATATGGGAAGAGTGGTCGGAATAAAAGGCGAAAATATTACTTTGTAATAAAGGATAGACTATGTACGCATTAGGTGTAGATTTCGGTGGTGGCTCAAGTAAAGCCACGCTTATAGACGAAAAAGGCTCGGTGGTAGCGACTGCTACCTCCGAATATCCCACGTTCTACGGGGAGGGCGGAAAGGCTGAGCAGAATCCCTTTGATTGGTATGATGCGGCAGTAAAAAATATCCGCGCGCTCATCAAGGGAATAGACCCGACCGAGATCAAATGCATCTGCTTTGACGCAGCTACGCATACAGCCGTTTTAATGGACGAGGACGGCAAGCCTGTCTGCAATTCTGTATATTGGACGGATACGCGTAGCGTAAAGGAAAAGAAATATCTTGAAGAATCGTTTGGACAGGAGATATTCGACAAGTGTAAGCACAACGTCGATACTATCTGGTCTCTTCCTGAAATTCTGTTCGTAAAAAATAATTTCCCTACAATTTTTGAAAAGGTAAAAAGGGTCACCTTTGCAAAGGACTTCGTCAGAGGCTTGTTTACGGGTGATTTCGTGACTGACTATATCGAGGCTCAGGGCAGTATGCTCTTTGACTTTGACAAGCTCGATTGGGATGAGCGTTTGCTTGCGATCGTTGGCTTGGATAAGGACAATTTACCTGGTATAGTCACCCCTCTTGATAGAGTTGGCGAGGTCACGGAAAAAGCGTCTAAAGATACAGGTCTTGCCGTTGGTACTCCCGTTATATGTGGAGCTACGGATACTGCAATGGAGGTATTTGCGGCAGGCGGTATAAACAAGGGCGATATGACCTTAAAGCTTGCAACGGCAGGGCGCATTTGCGTAGTATCCGACAAATACGTTGCTGATAAGAATATTATAAATTATTCTCACCTCAAGAACGGCTTGTATTACCCGGGTAGCGCAACTAAATCCTGCGCTGCATCGCTCAGATGGCTGAGAGATACCTTTGGCGGTGATTACGGAGAGTTTGACGATCTTGCGGATAATATTCCAGTTGGCTCGGACGGACTTATTTTTCACCCCTATCTCACGGGAGAGCTTACTCCTCACGCGAATCCTACCCTAAGAGGTAGTTTCGTGGGAGTCAGCGCGGTTCATACCAAGGGACATTTCGTTAGAGCGGTAATGGAGGGAGTTGCAATGAGCTTGCTTGATTGCAAGACCTATCTTGAAGAAAAGGGCGTAAGCATTGGAAAAACCGCTTGTATTATAGGCGGAGGTGCAAAGAGCAGAAATTGGCGTCAGATAGTAGCCGATGCGCTTGATCTTACTCTGATTCAGACCGAAAACAACGATTCGTCCTTTGGCGCAAGCATGTGTGCAGGAATATACGCAGGATTTTTCAAGGATCACGACGATGCGATAGCGGTATGTAGAAAGGTAACGGGAAAAACCGTGCCTAACGCAGAAAATACCGAAAAATATCGCAAAATCTTTACTAAATATAAGAAAATAAGCAAATTTTTAGTGGAACTTAGTGATGAAAAATAAAAAAATCTTAGTTTTACTAAAATATTTCAAGGGTGAGCTTAATCCCTTTGACGGAGCTGCTCTTGAGGTTGCGCTTGAAACGGGAGCTAAGGATATTACAGTGCTGACTATGGCGCCTGAGTCCGTTTACGAGAGCTTTCGATCTCTTACCCGTCTTGGGGTAAAGGGAGTTTTTGTGAGCGATCCCTTATACGCCGGAAGTGATACTCAGGCTACCTCTCTCGTGCTATGTGAGGCTATAAGGCGTATTGATCCTGATATTATCTTCTGCGGAAGACAAAGCGTAGACGGAGATACCGCACAAGTCCCTCCGATGCTTGCTGAGCGCTTGGGATACGATATCAAAACCAAGATCGTTGAGCTAAACGGACTTATTGCCCGATCAAGAAGTGGAGAAGAGCACGAGATAAAGGATCGGACTATCCTTACCTTTGAAAAGATCAGGACGCTTCGCTTTCCCTCGATATTTTCTAAAATCGGCGAGGTACTGAGATGGGATAACTCCACTCTTAAACTACACGAGGATAAATGCGGACTAAATGGCTCTCCTACGAGAGTAGTCAAAAGCTACGAGAGCAACGTAGGCAGAAGAGACTGCGCCTTCGTAGATCAATCCGAGCTAAAAGGTTTCATTGAAGAAGGACTTAGAAAAAGCAGGGTAGAAATCGTTCAAAATAAGGGCGAAAGGCTTGACGAGGTATATTTCGTTGGAAAGGTCGAGGCTATTGCAGAGCAAATAGCGAATAAGACTATACGACTTGACGTAGATGGAAAAACGCCTCTAAGCGTTGCTGACGAGCTTTTGAATCGTGGCGCAACCACCGTTTTGTGGGAAGATAGCGAGGACTACAAAATCTTAGCATCCAGAGTAGCGGTGATAACGGGCGCAGGGCTTTGCGCTGACTGTATATCATTCAGAGTAGAGAACGGAAAATAAGTCGGAGGCC
>JAZQYC010000079.1:0-2568 GCA_045633285.1 Clostridia bacterium
GTCGCAGGAACGACCACACCTCCAGGGCACATACAAAAGGTGTACACGCCTCTTCCCGAGGGGAGGATCTTGGACAGCTTATAATCTGCGCTGACTCCTATATCTCTGCCGTACTGAGAGAGATTGACGTCCTCTCTTTTATGCTCTATTCTGACTCCTACCGAAAAAGCCTTTTGCTCCATTTCGGTCTTATCCACGAGATATTCAAAGGTATCTCTTGCGCTATGACCGATAGCAAGCACGGCGTATTCACAGTCAAAAGTATAGCTTTTTACTTCCTTTTCGTAGGAAATAGATGTCAATTTGCCGTTTTTCGTGCAAAATCCCGTAAACTTTGCTCCGAATTCAAATTTTCCACCAAGCGTCTCGATACGCTTTCTTATCCCCTGTACGGTAAGCTTGAGCTTGTCCGTACCGATATGGGGATGAGCCTCGTAGAGAATTTCCTCAGGCGCTCCGCACTCGACGAAATTTAGAAAAACGTATTTGCTTCTTACGTTCAATATACCCGTATTGAGCTTGCCGTCTGAAAAAGCTCCTGCTCCGCCCTCTCCAAACTGAACGTTGCTCTCCACGCAAAGCGCTCCGCCTTTAAAAAAGGCTTGAACGTCACGGTCTCTTTCCTCTATTTTTTTGCCACGTTCAAAAATAACGGGAGTGATTCCACTCTCGCACAGGCTAAGCGCGCAAAAAAGTCCGCACGGACCTGCTCCGATAACGGCTACTCTTGCGTTTTTCGTTGACTTTTTGATCTGATAGGATTTGACCTCGGTCTCTTTGTAAGCCTTTTTGTGCTTGACCGATCTCTTGATATCCACGGAAATGGTATAAACGTCACGCAAATCGTATTTTTTGCGCGCGTCGATTGATTTTTTGACTATTTTGAAGGTGAAATCACTCTCTTTCACTCCGAGCATCTCGCTTGCTTTTTTGGATAAAGCTGATAGGCTCGAGCCAACAGGAAGAGATATCCCCGATATTATCTTCTCGGTCATTTGCACGCTCCTACCGCAGAAAGAAACGCCCAATTAAGGTTGTACCCTCCGCACAAGCCGTCCATATCGACCGCTTCTCCAACGACGAATAGATTAGGATATTTTCTGAGCTCAAGATTTTGGTTGATCTCGTGAATATCTATTCCTCCCGACAGCACCTGAGCGCCGTCCTCGTGAAGCCTCTTGACCTTAAGCTCAAAGCACGTAAGAGCCTTATATACCTGCTCTACCTCGTTTTTTGTCAGAGCCTTATCAAAGGGTATGGCAAGGTTTTTAAGTATACGTTCTCCTATTTTTCGTAGCGTCAGCCCTGCAAATATCTGCTCTGCGGGCACGCTCTGCTCTGCTCTTTTTAAAAGAGTTGACCTTACGGAGTTTCCTTCAAGTCCGTCGAGAAGATCTATGCCTATTTTATACTCACCCTTTACACCCTTGACCTTATCTCTTGCAATATAAGCCGAGCAGTTGAATATTCCAACTCCGCTCACTCCGTATTGGCGAAAAAGTATCTCTCCGCTTTCTTGATATATAAGCTCTCCGTCCCGATAAAGAGACATTCTCGCATTTGCCCTCGCTCCGTCTAGTCCCTTGATCTTGTCTGTCTCGGTGTCTATTGCGCATAGCATCGGACAAGTTCTATTGATCTTAATATCAAGCATAGAAAGTGGCTCGAATACTCCTCCGCCTACGGCGTATATCACCTTGTCTGCGAGCAAGCTTTCGCTATCCGTTTCTATCTCGTATTTTTTGCCTACGGGTTTTATCAAAAGCGCCTTGACCGAGGTCAATATCTCTGCGTTTTTTTCTGCAGAGTATCTGAGAGCATCAAGCACGCTTGAGGCGTGATTGGAATGAGGGTATATCCTACCTGCGCTATCCGCTCTTTTGAATAAGCCTATCGAGGAGATCAATTCGTCTAAGTCTTCAATATTATTATCGTATACGGCTTGATAAAAATCGGGAGAAGAATAATATTTTTTGTCCAGATCAATATTAGAAAAATTGCATCTTCCGTTGCCGGTAAGAAGTATTTTCTTGCCGACTCTGTCAGATTTTTCGATTAAGGCGACACGTCCCTTTGAGAGTATTGCCGACACGAGACCGGACGCGCCACCGCCTATTATGCAAACGTCTACCTTTTTCATTTGAGTCCGAGCACGGCGGTTGCGTTAAGATCGAGACCTGCTATGCCCTTTCCCTCCAAATAATCGTAGTATCCGGCAGAAGCGATCATTGCGGCGTTGTCCGTACACAAAACTGCGGTCGGGAAATACACCTTAAAGCCGTGTTTTTTGCTCGCCTCGCTCATTTTCTCTCTGAGGTACTTATTTGCCCCTACTCCACCTGCCACCGTTACTTTTTCAAAGCCGAACTCCTTGACCGCTTTGACAGTGTTATTTACAAGTTGCATCACCGCTACGTGACGAAAAGAGGACGCTACGTCCTCGGGCACGATATTTTTGGTGTTGTGAACGTAATTGACTACTGCTGTTTTTAGTCCGCTGTAGCTAAATTTATATTCGTTCTTTGCAAATTTGGGAACAGGCATAGAAATATTGGGCTTGCCAAGATC
>JAZQYC010000080.1:0-2662 GCA_045633285.1 Clostridia bacterium
GAATAAAAAGTAATAGTAAAATTTAAGTTTAAAATAGGCTTAATCAACTAGTGCGTCAGCAAGATTCAATATTACTGACGCACTAATATACATGTTTTTTAAAATTTGATACTATTTATGCTGCAGGAGCAAAGTGGAAGAATCCAGCGCTTGCCGAGTCATACTCAAGCTCTTCAGTACCGAGAAGATTAAGCATATTTATGATACCCGTTCCGAGCTCAGCCTGAATAGCATTCATTTCGCTGTCAGTCATCTCTGATCCGGACGAAGACGATCCACCTGCTCCGCTAATAAGAGCCATGATAACAGAGCTCTCTTTGCCGTTAATGAGAAGGGGTGCAAATTCCTGATTCTCAATAAGCTTGATCTCATCGGTCGAATCGTCGATAGCAAACTCCTGAGTAATGAAGGTATTTCCTTCGTGGATCATATCCATAAGCTCGGGAGGAACGTCTCCTTCTCCACCGGAAGCCTCAATGATCTCTCTGAGCTTGATACCGATAGTGATCTTGATAGTCTTGTCACCATCTGCATTCTTACCAACAGCTACGTCAGCAAGGGTAATACTATTTCCAAGCATAGCCATTTCGTTGCTATCACTGCTACCAGATGAAGACTCAGCGATAGAATACTTGATAAGTCCGTCAAGTACTGCCGCAGTCTCTTTTGCAGTCAATCTCTTGCTCGTTGAGCTATTGTTAAGATTTCCGTTCTCAAGTACGTTGCTGTAGTCTACGCTACCGTCAGATTTGGTAGGAAGATTAAGCTTGGTGGTTGCCTCGTTGAGATCGTCTTCAGTATGAGTAATAAAGTCCTCGTCGTTAGGCTCGGTGGTGATAGCAAGTACCTCCTGAATAACCTGGAACAACGTGAGATTCTCAAAACCAAGATCTCTGAGTGTCTGCTCACCCATGATAGGCTGGTCAGCAATGCCTAGCATATCAGGAGTAAGTACAAAGAGTGCTACACATACGAGAACGATAACGAGCAAAAGCGCTATCAAAAACGTTACGCAACAACATTTCATCTTTCTATATCCTCTTTCTTTATAATATTTGGTAATAACCTCAACTAGGATATCACAGCATACGTTCTTTGTCAAGCACCAAGCGTAACTTGTTACACCAATTTACACAAAATAACATTATTCTACTCATTTTTCTGTTGATAATCTTGCAAGTGAGCATTATTTGTGTTATAATTGCTGTATGAACGAAAAGAAATACAAGCTTACATACTCTATAGCAGAGCAAGTTATGCTCTACGTTATGCTGGGGCTTTTCGTAGTAACTACGGTTATGAATTCGCTCAAGCTACTTGGACTGTTTTCTCTCGTCTCGATAAATCCTTTTATCGACTGGGCGGGAATAGTATTTAGTATACTGATGACGCTTTTTATTGCTACAACTCTTTTGTGTTCAAAATACGTCATAGATGATACTGGTATCACCGAATATATATCTATTTTCAAAAAGCGTATTTTATGCTCGGATATCTCAAAAATCGTCTATCAGGAAGCAAAACTATCCTTATTCGTTATTTATATTGAAAAAAATAAATATAATTTTTTGAAATTAAACGTGAAAAAGAACTTATACGATGATATTATAACTAATTTGAGGTCTATCAACGGAAAGATCACCTACGAGATATTGTCAAAGGACAACAAATGAAGATCATACTCGCATCAGCATCACCAAGACGAAAAGAACTACTAAAACAGCTCTATCTTGATTTTAGCGTTCTTGCTCCAGACGTTGAGGAGCAGGCATATGGATCACCTGTTGAGCAGGTTATGCAAATAGCAAAGACCAAAGCGTTTGCAATAAACGAAAAGGCAGATATTATTATTTCAGCAGATACAATCGTCGTATTTGACGATAAGGTACTCGGAAAACCCATAGATAAAAAGGACGCCTTTCACACCCTCACGATGCTCTCAGGCAGATCTCATCAGGTGCATACAGGCGTATGTATACGATATTCTGACGGTAACGAAGACAAATATACTCTATTTTGCGATACCTCTACCGTTAAAATGAAAAAGCTTTCAAAGGAAGATATTATTAGCTACGTTGAGGGAGGCTCGCCTCTTGATAAAGCTGGCTCGTACGGAATACAGGACGGCGTGGTTGAGTCCTTTTGCGGTAGCTACACCAATATCGTAGGTCTTCCCGTAGAAAAGCTCGAGGACGAATTAAAGAAACTAAACCTATTATAAAATCGGAGGCAATATGGCTATTATCGATCTTGCAATTGATTTTGGTAGCTCAAACACTACTATTTTTCAATACGGTACGGGTATCGTATTGCGTGAGCCAACCGTCATTGCCCTTAAAAAGAACAAAACGAACGAGGTCGTTGCCACGGGCGCAAAAGCAAAGCGAATGATCGGCAAGGTATCACTTGGTTATCAGGTAGTATCTCCTATCCGCGACGGTGTCGTGATCAACGGTGACGCCGCAGTTTTGCTATTAAAAGACTTTCTTTCAAGAATTCTTCCAGAAAGCATCATCAAGCCCCGCATAAGAGCACTCATAGCAGTCCCCTGTGGTCTTTCACTCGCTGAGAGAAAAAGCTATGAAAACGTTTTGCAAAAAGCAGGTGTCAGCGACGTAACTATCCTCGATACTCCTGTTGCCCTTTCGCGTATTATATCCTC
>JAZQYC010000081.1:0-4359 GCA_045633285.1 Clostridia bacterium
GACCTTTTCGGTTTCCCTGTTCACCTTACGAATCTCGGCAAGATCCTTGATCGCGCCAAGACTCACGAGCTGTACCGCCATATTACCAAGAGCGGTTGCCTCGAATGGTCCTGCCGTTACCTTAACACCACAGACGTCCGCCGTCTTCTTACAAAGATAGCTATTCTGTCCACCGCCACCGATAATATTGATCTCATTGAAGCTCTTACCCGTGATAACGTGGAGCTTTTCGAGAGTGTAACGGTATTTGCAAGCTAAGCTCTCGTATACGCATCTTGCTATCTCGCCTACGGTCTCGGGAACGTTTTGACCTGTTCTTCTACAATATTCCTTGATTACCTCAGGCATATTGCAAGGCTTTTCAAAGGTAGCGTCGTCAGGATCGATAAATGCAACGGATTTGCTCTTTTCAGCCTCCTGCATGATCTCTCCAAAGGAAAGATCTATTCCCTGCTCCTTCCAATTACGCTTGCACTCCTGTATTATCCAAAGACCCATTATGTTCTTGAGATAACGAATGGTGTTTTTGTATCCGCCCTCGTTGGTAAAGTTTTCCTTTTTGCTCTCCTCGCTAAGCAAGGGTCTGTCAAGCTCAACGCCCATAAGAGACCACGTTCCGCAAGAGATATAGCAAAAATCGCTACCTTCGGCAGGTACTGCAACTACCGCGCTTCCCGTATCGTGTCCGCAAACTGCAACCACGGGCACGGAGGGAACGCCAAGCTCGTCGCAAATTTCCTTTTTGAGATATCCGTAAAGCTCTCCGCTCTCTACGATCTCGGGAAGTATCTCGGTATTTATACCGATCTTTTTAAGAAGCTCCTCGTCCCATTTTTTGGTGACGGGATCAAGCATTCCCGAGGTGGAAGCGATAGTGTACTCCGCAACTGCGTTTCCTGTTAGCATATACGCAAACAGGTCGGGCATAAAGAGCATCTTGTCAGCTATTTTGTAATCGGGATCGTTTTTCATTGACTCGTAAAGCTGGAAGATCGTATTTATACGCATGACCTGTATACCCGTTCTTGAGTACAGCTCGTCACCAATCTTTGCCATTACCTCGTCGTAAACGGACTCCGTACGCTCGTCTCTATAGCAATAGGGAGAGGCAAGAAGCTTGCCGTCTTTTAAAAAGCCGTAGTCAACGCCCCAGGTATCTATACCGATAGCGTCAAATCCTCCTTGCTCCTTTGCCTTAGCGATACCCGTGAGGACCTCTTTTTCAAGTCTGTCGTATTCCCAGCGAAGACCCTTTTCGGTCTGCTTGCCTCCGTTCGGGAAACGGTGTATCTCCTTGTAGGTGAGCTTACCGTTTTCGTATTCGCCTATTATTGCGCGTCCGCTGGACGCTCCGAAGTCAAATGCGAGAACTCTCATACTCTCTCCTTAGTCCATCTGCTGACCGCCGGTTACGTTGATAGCCTGACCGGTCATATAGGAAGAATAATCAGAAGCAAGGAAAACCATTACGTTTTCGATATCGATATACTCACAGCTTCTCTTCATGGGAACTTGATTGATGTATTTTTCACGGATCTTTTCTTCCGTGGTGTTCTGGTTCTGAGCGTACTGCTTGAAGAGGCTGTTTACCCAAAGAGGCGAATTGAGGAGGTTACCGGGGCAAATGCTGTTTACCCTTACTCCGCTCTCTGCAAACTCAAGCGCAAGGCTCTGCGTAAGACCTACGCCACCGAACTTGCTACCTGCGTAAGCGCCGTTTTTATAGCTACCCTTTTTACCTGATTTGCTGTTAATCTGAATGATGCTACCGCTCTTTTTCTCAAGCATGATGGGAGCAAAAGCCTTAACGGTATTGAAATATCCGTTGAGGTTGATATCGGTAACGAGCTTGAACGCCTCGGGAGAAAGTGAGAAAATGTCTCCGCTTTTAACGATAGCAGCGTTGGATACGAGAATATCTATCGTGCCCCATTTTGCAACTACTGCGTCTGCTGCCTCCTTGAGCTGGTCAAATTTGGTTACGTCAACAGCAAGAGCCATAGCGTCCTTGAGCTGATCTGCAACTGCCTTTGCGCCCTCGAAATTGATATCGCAAACGGCTACCTTACAGCCCTCTGCGTCAAGTCTCTTTGCAAGCGCCTCGCCAAGTCCCTGACTTGCGCCCGTTACTACTGCTACTTTTCCTTTCAAATCAATGTTGCTCATTTTTTTATCTCCTAATTTATATTTTGTATTTATTTTCTGATTACTGAACGCTTACCTACCGAAGCGTAAAAATCCGCTCTTTCTCTAAGTGAGGGCATTTTTGCCTTAGTGTCGCCAGAGAACATTCCGCTATCTACTCCGCATTCGGTAGAAAGTGCCTCGTGACCAATAAGTGCCCAGGTCGAAACTATAAGGTTTGCAAACTCGGGGCGAGCAAGAGCCTTGCACTCAAAGCTCTGGCGTGGTGAATTGACGTCCTCTCCGCTGATCTCGAATAGATCGTTTTCCTTACAAAGCTTGCGAAGTCTCTCGAGCTGAGCAAGCGTATTTCTCGTGGGCATATAAGCTATAGCCTCTATTCCTGCCTTTTTGAGCTCTACGATAAGCTCGTCCAAAAAATCGTCCTCAAACTTTTGAGCGCGCTTGTCTCCCGTTACTGAGTCTCCTACGTCTCCAAGATAAGCGTAAGCAGGTATTGCTCCAAAGGACTTAGCTACCTTGATAAACTCGTAAGCGTCGGGCATCTCCTCGTCTGCGTCAATATAGAAGAACGAAGTATCGCTCTTCAATACGCCAAGGAGATCGTATGCGTAAATATCGTTTTCCTTGTCAAGAAGTCTCTCTCTTGCCTTGCCTGCAACTGCAAGACCAAGGTCCTTTTCTATAAAGTCAACGAGCTTTTCACCTCTTCCAAACTTCTCCTCAAGCTTAAGCGAAAGAGCAAAGGTCAGATGACGCTCGGTGACCGAGCCACCCTCTCTGCTCATCGAAAGGGGCTGTACGTCTCTTTCGTAGTCAAGCACTACGTCAAAGGCAGAAAATCTTGCGTTGATCTTCTCGCACATTTTGCGGTTACGCTCCTCTCTCTTTGCCCTAAAGGGAGCAAGGTAAGCGTTGAACGCCTCGATATTCTGATGAGGAACGCCGTGCGCTGCCATATAGATACAATCCTCCTGATCGGGGTGATTGATCTTGCCCCAATGACGGCGATTGAATTTTGCTCTGACCTCTACGCCACAGGTTGAGCCAAGTCCCAATATCTTAGCCGCTTCAAAAAACTCCTCAGCGCCAGACAAGCTATCGTGGTCCATAATACCGGCAGAGGTAAGTCCTGCTAAATATGCCATGTAAGCAGCCTTGGTGGGAGAATATGGTGAAAAGGAATAAATGGTGTGAATATGGTTATTCGCATCGTTTTCTCTCTTTATGGGAGCAGGTCCAATCTTCACTATTTCTCGAAGAGCTTCAAGTCTTTCTTCTTTGCATTCTGCATTAAGCTTTTGAATCAAATCTTTCATAAAAAACTCCATAAAAATATCTGTATAAATATTTTAACATATATATACCACTATTTGACCCTATGCACGAAAAATAAAACCGAACACGGATAAACTTTTATTTTGAGCATATTTGATCAAAAACGAACACTAAAATCCTTAAAGAAGACATTTTGTACGAATAAAATCTCTTTTTGAAAAAATGCTTTTTGAAAAAATTTGTTTTTTTGATTGAAAAAAAGTGCCTTTTTTTACACTCTGAATTGACATTTATATTCGCTTACTGTATACTGTATGCTATGAAAAGATATCTACTTAAGCTCGTTGCTTCCTCTCTTAACGGAAAGATGGTGGAGCACGAGAATCACGATCTTAATAAGCTATTTGAATTTGCAGTCAAACAGCAGGTACACACCCTCGTTTTTCTTCCGATATCCAAGCAGAATTTTAAAAGCGAAGAAGACGTCCAGCTCTTAAATAAATGGAAGGGAGCTTTTATTTCAGCATGCCTGTTTTACGCCAATTTCTTTGCAAATTTAAAACCAATTCTCGATAAGCTCGAGGAAAATAAAATACCAATCATTTTGCTCAAGGGCTCGATCTATAGAGAGCTATACCCATCTCCCGAGCTACGCACGATGGGTGACGTTGATATTATCATAAACAAAGATCTGATACCTGAGTTTGAAAGGGTGATCAAGCTCTACGGCTACGCTCGTCCCGAAAAGCAGGGTCATCTTGAGGAATTGGGATACGTTTACGGTGCGGACAAAAAAATAGGCATAGAGGCGTCTTTCTCCCTCATTGAGGATTTCAAGGACAAGTACGACGAGGAGTATGAAAAAAGCACTGTTCCCTACAAGGACTATACCTACGTCACGAGGCTCAACGATCTTCACTCGATTACTCATCACGT
>JAZQYC010000082.1:0-3436 GCA_045633285.1 Clostridia bacterium
ATCTCGTGCAAAACGATGAATTTACCTACGAGTCAGCCCAGGGCTTTTTGACGAGTGTGAACGGTATCACACCAAACTCTGCAAATAATGAATTTTGGGGCATTTATACCGACGCTAAAATAGGTGATATTCCCTATTACGATACTGCGTGGGGTAAGGTGATCGTAGAAGGAATTGAATACGGTAGCGCGTCTAAGGGTATACAAGAGCTTCCTTTAACGGGTGGAGCGACCTATATTTTTGCTATATCTACATTTACCTTTTAAGTGATGAACAGGGCAAAAACGGCAAAAAGTGTAGCTTTTATCGGCATGGCGGCGGCAAGTCTTACCGCCGTCAAGCTTGCTCTATCTTGGCTTGCAAACGTTGAGCTAGTGACCCTGCTCGTGGTCTATTATACCTTGGCTCTCGGCAAGAATAGGACCTTCGTTGCGGTCAATATTTTTATACTTGTCGAGTGCTTTTTGTACGGATTCGGGTGCTGGGCGCTATCCTATCTTTTGCATTGGAACGCCGTGGTGGCGCTCTCTTATCTCCTTGATAAAAAAGGAGTGAACAGGAGTATATATTACGCTCTTTCTATGCTTGGACTTACCTTTCTTTTCGGTGTGCAGACGAGCGTGGTAGAGGTATTGTTTTTTTCGGGTGGAGCAGACTTTTTCTCTGCCGTAATTATTAAATATTTTATGGGAATGACCTTTTATATAGCGCATATGGCGTCAAGCTTCGTTTCGGTTTGGCTTCTTTTGCCTGCGCTTAGCAGAATCCCTATTCCAAAAATCTGACATTCTTCAAAATAACTGCGTTTTCAATAAATTGACTTTCAAATAAAATAAGTTTATAATATAAGTATATTTTATCGTGGGAGTATTTTTTTCGGGTGATATCAGCTTACGAAAAAGATGTATCAGGCAGAATATCCTTGTGGGCAATACTGTGTTTTACGGTAGTTGCCGTTTTGGCGTCTAGCTTTATCCCCGATATTGAGTACAGAGAAGAGATTTTTACTATCCTTATATACGCTTGCGCTATTTTGGGTATGATAGCAGTCACTAAGGGCTCGGGAGAGCGTGGAGCATTGAAATCTCTTAAATCAAAGGTCGATCCCGTGAGTGTTATATACGTTTGCGTTATAGCAATAGGGCTGATTTATTTCGGAAGCTTCTTTGCAAACACGGTGTACTATCTGCTCGAGAGCGCAGGATATACCGCAAGCCTTGGTGATATCTCGGTGCAAAACGTAACAGAGCTTATAATAAACCTGTTTATGGTAGCTATTATCCCTGCCTTTTGCGAGGAGCTATTGATTCGTGACGGAGTGTTTTCCTCTATGAGAAAAAGCACCGATCTGAAAAAATCAATACTTTTAAGCTCAATGTTTTTTGCCCTTCTTCACGGTAGCGTCGTTCAGTCCGTTCATCAGTTTATGATAGGAGCGGTATGCGCTCTCTTGATGACGGTGGGCGGATCTATATGGTACGCTATCGTATTGCACTTATTTAACAACGCTATCGCAGTCGTTATGACCTATATCAGCTCGATCGGAATTATCCCTGTAGAGGAGGAGGTAATGACGGCAGTCGAGTATTTTGCTCCCGAGAATATGGTAGCAAGCGTGGTTATTGCCGTTATAGGTCTTGCTATTGCATCGTGCGGATACCTTGCTTTTTTGAGAAGAAGAGAGGTCAAGCTCGGTATAGAGCATAATCTTCCCTATACGGCAAGGGGAAGAGAGAGGACTAAGGCTCTTTGCGTTGAAGAGGAGAAAATCCCATCTCAACTTTTGGAAAAGGGGCTGTTTTGGGTAGCAGTTGGAATAAGCCTGCTCGTAGTTGTCCTTGATCTTTTGAGAGGATTCGGACTATGACCAAAAGGAATAAGATGCTTACGAGCTATCTTTGCGTGATGCTATGTCTTACGATAGTGAGAATATGCTTCAGCGAGGGAATATTCGGAGAGCTTAGCGAGGTGGATACGGACAGGCTGTTTTCTACGCTTGCTCAGATAGCTTGCATGGGAATTATTCCGCTGATCGCGCTCTTTTTTACGAGCAAGAAGAAAAATATAAAAGCCTACTCAAAAAGGCTTGGACTGCGACCCTTGAATAAGGGAAAGACCGTATTATTGGTGATAGGAATATCCCTTCTTCACCCCGTGATCAACGGCGGAGTTAGCACGGTTTGGGGATATCTCGTGAGATTGACGGGATACACCTCGACGGTTTCTGACCCTGAGGTATACCTGAACGTGGGAGATTTCCTGCTTGGAGTATTTTTCAGCGCGGTGCTTCCTGCTTTTTTTGAGGAGATAACGCATAGATGCCTTGCTTTCAGAATGACTAAGGGAGGCGAGGTTAAGAAAATATTGATCACGAGCTTATTATTTGCCTTAATGCACCAAAACGTTATGCAAACGGGCTACACCTTCATAGGAGGCTTGACCTTCGGCGCGCTCGTTGTATTGACGGGATCGATATTTCCTGCTATGCTGGCGCACTTTTTCAATAATCTGTGCGTGACAGTGAGAATATATATCTCGTCTTGCGAGGATACGCCTCTTTACACGCTTTTGAATAGCTTTATGGAGTTTGGCGCAACGACTCTCGGAGCGGTGGTCTATACTGTTATCTGGATAATTGCGGTCGGACTGAGCCTACTCTTTTTCGTAAAGCTTCATCGATTAAACGAGGACAAGATCACCTACGCCTCGGAGATAGAGGAAGAGGAAAGAGATAGCGATAGAGTGCTTTCGGTGGTGTTGTGGATAGCAATTTTTGCAATCGGAGCAATTACCACGGTATATAGTTATATTTGGGGACTTATGCGCTAAAATATTACCGTGTACGGTTATGACAATCTTTTAAAGGACGAGATAGATTTATTGGATCTCGGTTACACGGTAGAGCATATTGGACGAACGGTATACGGTAGGCGTATTCCGGCGTTTATGCGTGGTGAGGCAAGTATTCTGGTGGTAGGCGGAACACACGCAAGAGAGAGTATAACCTCTCGGCTCGTCGTCGATCTTGCAAGAGAGTACCAAGGGGATAAGATATGCTTTTTGCCCTTACTTAATATTGACGGCGCTGAGATCGTAAAAAGGGGTATCGACTCCGTTCCTAAGCCTTATAAGTCTCTCGTCAAAAGCTTAAGCAAGGGAAAGGATCTCAGGCTTTGGAAGGCGAACGGCAGAGGAGTGGATATCAACGTCAATTACGACGCCGATTGGGGTCAGGGACGGAGTAACGTTTTCGTTCCGTTTTATGAAAATTTCGTGGGAGAGTGCCCCGAGAGCGAGCCTGAAACCAAGGCAAGCGCAGAGCTCGTTAAAAAATACCGCTTTGATACCCTCGTGTCATATCACAGTAAGGGCGAGGTAATCTACTCTGGATACGGCGGAGTGAATAATCCTTTTCACGCCGATATGCTCACTAAGC
>JAZQYC010000083.1:0-9709 GCA_045633285.1 Clostridia bacterium
AAATAATCTCCGAAAAAGCTCACGTCGTCAAGCATTCCGTCCTTTACGTTGAAGCAAACGTCCACCGTACCAAAGGACAGCCTTGCGCTCCTTTTGAATTCACCTCGCGGTGATTTGCCTACGTTCCATTCGTAGGTAGAAAATTTAGTCTTGACCAGATCGTTTATTCTATTGATATCGCTCTCGTCAAAGCTTTTTACCCTTAGCCCGTTTGCAAGGTACTCCCTGAGCCTATCAAAAAATTCGTCTGCCGTCATATCCTTTATATAAGTCGATAGATTGCAAACTCTTTTTCTGACGGACTGAACGCCCTTTGCCTTGAGCTTGAGCGGACTTGGAATAAGCGCCCTCTCAAGGACGCTCATATCGGTATCAAACAGTAACGTGCCGTGATGCATCACGCGATCACCTCTCACGCATTGCGCCATACCTGAAATTTTTGCCCCGTCCACCAAAATATCGTTTCGACCCGAAAACTCCGCTTTTATACCAAGCTCTCTCAAAAACGATACGACGGGACGAGTAAACTGCTCCACGTCCTCCTTGATAGATCCTGCTTTACCTATTATAGAAAAGCAGATATTTCCAAGGTCGTGATAAACCGCTCCGCCCCCACTTATACGCCTGACAACCTGTATATCGTTGTCAGACGTGTAAGTAAGGTCTACTTCACTCAATGTGTTTTGTCCGCTTCCGCCGATAACCGCTCTGCGGTTACCACAGACGTAGACGTCGTTTAGCTGGGGTTGCTCGAGCAAATACTCTTCTGATGCAATATTAAACTCAGCATCCGTAACGTCGTGCGTTATAAAACAGTATTCGCCCGAAATAACCATTATACGCCCTTCTTAGCTCTTCTGATGATCTCAGCATCCGAAGTATCCTGCGTGGAAACGTGATCCTTGAGCTTCATTACCTTGTCGTTAATGTTGTCAATGATCCATTCAGCCTGCGGGAAGAACTCACCGTCAAACTCATAAGGAGGAGTGATCCAGTTACGAGCGCCGACTACTACAACGGGAGCGTCGAGGTAATCGAAGCAAAGCTCGGAAATGTTGGTAGCGAAGTCGTTAAGAATAGATCCTCTAGCGCAAGCGTCACTTGCAAGTATGATCTTGCCGGTCTTTTTGACGGACTCAACGACCTTCTCGTAGTTAAACGGAACTATAGATCTAGCGTCAATAACCTCTGCCTCTACGCCGTACTTTTCAGAAAGAATCTTAGCAGCGTCAAGAGCACGGTAAAGGGTAGCACCGATAGTAAGAATGGTGATATCGCTACCAACTCTCTTGATATCAGGCTCGCCGATGGGTATCTCATAGTATCCCTCGGGTACTCCTTCCTTGTGGAATTCCTCACCCTTGTCGTAAATTCTCTGGCTCTCAAAGAAGATTACGGAGTCAGTTCCGTTTAATGCCGCGTTCATAAGACCCTTACTGTCGTAAGGAGTTACGGGGAATACTACCTTAAGTCCGGGAACGTGAGCGGGAAGAGCAACCCAATCCTGTGAGTGCTGAGCGCCGTACTTAGAACCAACCGATACACGGAGAGTTACGGGCATCTTGAGTATACCCGAGCTCATTGCCTGCCATTTTGCGAGCTGGTTGAATATCTCGTCACCTGCTCTGCCCATGAAGTCAGCGTACATAAGCTCAACGATAGCACGACCACCGCACATACCGTAACCAACAGCAGAGGATACAATAGCAGCCTCGGATATAGGTGAGTTGAAGAGTCTGTGATAAGGAAGCGCTTCGGTAAGTCCCTTATAAACTGCGAATGCTCCGCCCCAATCACGAACGTCCTCACCGTAGGAAACGAGAGTGCTGTCTTTGTAGTATCTGTCGATAATAGCCTCGAAGAGACCGTCACGAATGTTGTATCTCTTGAGGTTGGAAACTGCCTTGCCGTCAGCGTCAAAAGCATAACGCGTTTTGCCTGCGATCTGCTTAACTCTGGGGTTCTCCTCCATAGGATGGTTAACGTCACGGCCAACCTCTACGGGTCTGTCGCTCATGGACTCAACTGCGCCGTTGGAGAACATGAGGTTTTCTACGTAGTAAGGATCTTTCTTGAAATCGTGGTAAGGAGACTCAACGGGATCAGAAGCAAGCTTACAAAGCTTGAGCATTCTCTCGGAGATTCCTGCGAGAATATCGTCAAACTTGCTATCACTTGCGATCTTAGCGTCAACAAGCGCTTTTCTGTAGGTAACGATAGGATCGTATTCCTTCCAAGCAGCAACCTCTTCGGGGGTACGGTAGCTCATTGAATCTGAGGGTGAGTGTCCACCGAAACGATAGGTTACGACGTCGAGAAGTGCAGGACCTTCGCCCTTCAAGAGGATCTCTTTCTTTCTCTTCATAGCGTCGATAACTGCCAAGGGGTTGAATCCGTCTACACGCTCTGCATGGAGCTGAGTGGGCGAAACGCCTGCGCCAAGACGAGCGAGGAAATCGTACGCCATGGTCTCGCCTCTGGTCTGACCACCCATACCGTAGCTGTTGTTGAAGAAGTTGAAGAGGATAGGAAGTCCGCCCTTCTTCTCCCAAAGCTGTTTCATCTGATCCATAGCAGCGAAGTTCATTGACTCATAAACTACACCGCAACCAACCGAGCCGTCACCAGAGTTCGAGATAACGATACCGGGCTTGTCGTTGACCTTTTTATAAAGAGCAGCACCAAGAGCAACAGGCTCTGCGCCACCAACGATAGCGTTGTTGGGGTAAATACCAAAGGGAAGGAAGAATACGTGCATCGATCCGCCCATACCTCTGTGGAATCCCGTTCTACGAGCAAAGATCTCACTCATAAATCCGTAGAGCAAAAAGTCTACTGCAAGGTCTTTAACGTTACCGGTCTTGTTGAGCTTTTCAACGGGAGCAAGGGTCTCACCGCCCATGAAGTCCTTCATTATCTGATAAAGCTCCTTGTCGTCGAGCTTGTAGATAGAGTTAAGACCACGAGCAAGAACCTCACTGTGAGATCTGTGTGAGCCGAAGGTCATATCGTTGAGGTCAAGGATATATGCCTGACCAACGGCAGCAGCCTCCTGACCGATAGAAAGGTGTGCAGGTCCGGGATAGTTGGTCTTGAATCCCTGATATTCCTGCTTAACCTTGATATCCATGATCATGCTCTCGAATTCACGAAGAACAGCGATATCGTTGAAGATTCTTACGAAATCATCGTTAGAAAAGTTTGCTTTCTCATCCTTGATGGACTTATTGTACTGGTTGACGGGAATGTCTTCAAAATGAATTGAACCGGGTGCTCTAAGTTCCTTAGGATCAACAAATAACTGTTTTGACATTTTATTTCTCCTTATGTTTATTATTTAATTGAAAATACGGTTTCTCTTATAATCTCACAAACGGTGGGATGAGGGAATACCAATTTTTTGATGTTTTCGATATCAACCTCGAGGTCGATAAGAGCGGAAACTGCTACTATAAACTCACCTGCGTAAGAGCCGATGATGTGCGCGCCGATAAGAGTGTTGGTCTTGTTGTTGATAACGAGCTTGCAGATACCGTCGTAATCGGTATTCTCTGCAACGTATCTACCAGAGAACATAAGCGAAAGGCTTGCTTCCTTTACGTCAATGCCCTTAGCCTTAGCGCTCTCAACCGTCTCACCTACCGAGCCAACCTCGGGGTTGGTGTAGATAACCGAGGGAATAACGCCGTAGTTCATGCGATCCTTTTTGCCAAGGATATTGTTGACTGCAACCTCTGCCTCACGGTAAGCGGTATGAGCAAGCATAACCTTTGCGTTAACGTCGCCTACTGCGTATACGTTAGCTACGTTGGTCATCATCTTGTCGTCGGTGATGATAGCTCCTCTTTCGGTGTTTACGCCGATAGTCTCAAGACCAAGATCCTGAGTGAATGCGCGACGTCCGATAGAAAGAAGGATCTTATCAGCAGGAGCTTTTACACTCTTTCCGTCCTTTTCGTAAACTACGCCGTCCTTTTCGATTGCAGTAACCTTACAGCCGAGATTGAACTTAACGCCCTTTTTCTCGAGAGATTTCTGCAAAATACCCGAGATCTCAGCCTCGGTAGGACCTGCGATCTTGTTGAGCATCTCAACTACCTCTACCTTGCTTCCAACGGAAGAGAAATAGCTTGCCATCTCAAGACCGATAACGCCACCGCCGATAACTACGAACTTTTCGGGGATCTCCTTAAGGTCAAGGATCTCACGGTTGGTAAGAACGAGACCGCTCTCTAAGCCCTCTTTAAGTCCGGGGATAGGAGGAACTGCAGCCGTCGATCCGCTTGCGATGATAAGTCTTTTTGCAACGAACTTCTCTTCGCCTGCCGATACGAGGTATCCACCCTCAGCCTTACCCTCAATTTTTGCAACTGCGCTCTTCATAACTACCTTGTTAGCGCGAAGCTGACCCTTTACACCGCTGACGAGGGTTTTAACGACCTTGTTCTTACGCTCAACGACGAAAGCCTGATCGATAGAATTCTTGCCCTCAACCTTAACGCCGTAGTTTGCAGCGTGGTTAGCATAATCCAAAACCTTAGCGGAATTGAGGAATGTCTTGCTGGGTACGCAACCCTCGTTCAAGCAAACTCCACCGAATTCTCTCTTTTCGATTACCATGGTTTTGAGTCCAGCGTGACCTGCTCTTTCTGCAGCGAGGTATCCACCGGGACCGCCACCGATTACTATTAAATCAAAAACGTCCATATTATCTCCTTATATTAAAGCCTTTTTCTCGGCAAGTAAGTTAAGACTGAAGTTTTCAAGATATTCCTTGAGCTCCTTCAAGAATCTCGATGCGGGAGCACCGTCAAGTGCTCTGTGATCGTAAGTGAGCGAAAGCGCCATAGCTGAATAAGGAACTACCTCTCCGTTTTTACCGAGCTTAATGCGCGTTTCCATACCGTTGACACCGAGGATACCGGTCTGAGGAGGATTGATAACGGGGGTAAAGGATTCGATTCCCATTATACCGAGGTTGGAAATGGTGAACGAACCACCCTGCATAAGATCGGGAGTAATAGATCCGCCCTGAGCAGCCTTAGCAAGCTTCTTAGCGTTCTGAGAAATCTCAACGAGGCTCATAGTGTCTGCGCCCTTAAGTACGGGAACGAGAAGACCTCTCGGAGTATCGGTTGCAATACCCATGTTAACGTGCTCGAAATATCTCATGGTGTCGCCGTTGATGAGGTTTGCGTTGAGGTCTCTGTGATTCTTGATAACTCTCGATACGGCGTAAATGATGATATCGTTGATAGTAACGTTGGGGATATTGAGCTTCTCTGCGTTTGCCTTGAGGTAAGCGCGGAATGCAAGAATGTTCGAGCAATCAAAGCTCAAGGTGTGAGTGAGCTGAGCCATGGTGGAAAGACTTGCAACCATGGATTTTGCAATAACCTTACGGATATTGGGCATCTTCTCGTCCTTGAATGCGTTGAAGTCAGCAGGAGCTTCTGCCTTTGCCTCGGCTACCTTAGCCTCGACTACGGGAGCTTCGTCTTTTACAAGCGATGCTGCTCTTACGTCTGCCTCTACGATTCTGCCCTTAGGTCCGGTGGGGATAGCCTTCTTGAGGTCAACGCCCATCTTCTCTGCAAGAGCCTTAGCTCTGGGAGAAGCAAATATTCTTCCGTCATCAGATGCAACGGGAGCGGTAGCTACGGGAGCAGCCATGGGAGCTGCGGTCTTAACCTCAGCTACGGGAGCTGACTGAGCCTCTACAGCAGGAGCAGGAGCTGATCCAGCAAGGAAGGAAGAGATATCGTCGCCCTTTTCACCGATAACGCAAACGTTGGTGAGTACGGGTACTTCGTCTCCTGCCTCGCACAAAAGCGCGAGAACCTCTCCGTCAAACTCGGATTCCTGATCAAAGGAAGCCTTGTCGGTCTCGTAAGCAAAAAGGATATCTCCCTTTTTAACTGCGTCGCCAACCTTAACCTTCCATTCGGTAAGGATACAGCTCTCAACGGTGATACCCTGCTTGGGCATCATAACGCCTTTTGCGTTAGTGGGAACTGCAGGCGCTGCGGGAGCTACGGGAGCTGCTGCTACGGGAGCAGGAGCAGGTTTTTCCTCAACTACGGGAGCAGAGCTTGCTCCGGTAAATGCCGAAATATCCTCACCCTTTGCTCCGATTACGCAAACGTTGTTAAGCACGGGTACTTCTTCTCCTGCTTCACACAAAAGAGCAAGTACCTCTCCGTCAAACTCGGATTCCTGCTCGAATGAGGACTTGTCCGTCTCGTATGCAAAAAGGATATCTCCCTTTTTGACAACGTCGCCGACCTTGACCTTCCATTCGGTAAGAATACAACTTTCGACCGTGATGCCCTGCTTGGGCATAAGTACTGGTTTAGCCATTAGTATACCTCCGATTAAATTTTAGGTGCGTTCTTGAGAACGTATTCTTCAGCTTCATCTGACCAGATACCGTTGTTTCTTGCACAGATCTCGGCGAGGTCAGCGTAGAATTTATCCGTCTTGCCAAGCTCTGCAAAATCAGCGATCGCAGTCATAGGCATGGATATATTGGTGTAAGCGAGCTTTTTAGCTCCCTTTATATTAGGAAGATTGAGCGTAGTGTCGATAACGCTGTCAAGTCCTCCAACGTGAGAAATCATAATAGCGGGGTTGATCTTGCCCTCACCTGCCATTCTAAGAGCCTCTCTCATATCGTCCGTATTTCCACCCGAAGTACCGGTGATTCTGTGGAAAGCGTAGTGAACGTCGTAGAAGTTGAACTTAGCCGAAAAATCCGATTTGGTAGGACCTGCGAAGAAGTTCAAGCAACCGTCGAATCCGAGAAGAGCGTCGCCCTGCTCAACGAGAGGAGCAACGGGAGCGTATACGAATACGTCGTCGTATCCCTCTCCACCGTTCAAGGATTTGATATAAGCAACGGGATCTTCGTGCTCGGTGGTGTTAACGTAAACGAGCTTAACGCCGTTTTTAGCTGCGTCCTCTACGGTGAGAAGGCTTGCAGCTCTTTTAAGTCTGTCAGCGTCGATATCGGTAACTACCATAAGTCTGGGCTTTCTGTCGCAATGAATGCCGTAATCGATAGCGCCAAGTCCCATAGGACCAACGCCTGCAAGTATTGCTACTGCGCCACCCTCTTTGATTCCCATAACGTGAGCGTGATGCTCGTAATCGCTATGATAATTCTCGTGATAGCCTGCAATGATACAGGACATGGGCTCTGCGAGCGAAGCCTTGAAGTAGCTCTTTCCGCTGTAAGGAATGAGGTTATCGTTCTCCATGATCTCGCTGTGCAAAATAGCGTAGGTAGCGTCTCCACCGACGTTAACGTAGGAATATCCGGGAGCTTCGAGCTTGCCGTCCATAGCAGGCTGGATACCGAACTTTCCACCCTCGGTGTACTTGCCCTTCCATTTAGCTCCTACCTTAACGATATCACCGCTGAATTCGTGACCGATGATAATGGGCTTTTCAGCAACGTCGTTAGGAACTCTCTTGTGATCTGCGCCCTGAATAGCTGCCTTGTAGCTGGACATACAGATACTGTCGGATACGATGTGAACGAGTATCTCGTCGTCTTTGATCTCGGGTAATTCGAATTCCTCGAGACGGAGATCGTTCTTGCCGTAAAGTCTGACTGCTTTCGTTTTCATTATGATTCCTCCAATTTGTATTTCAAATTTTGACAGTTTAAGTATACCATAAATATATTTATTTGTGACCCCTGCCAATTAAGTTGCAAAAACGAATTTTTTGTGTTAACATATGAGCATAAATAATCACAAATAAACAAATTTTGCAAAATTTTACTAAAAGAGGTGCTATATGCTGACTATTGAAAGACAAGACGAGATAATGGAAATATTGAACAGACAAAAATCTGCGACCGTTGAAGACCTTGCAAAAGAGCTTTTCGTGAGCGAGGCAACCATTCGACGCGACCTCAAAACTATGGAAAAGCTCGGGCTACTGCGCCGTTCTCACGGAGGAGCTGTACTCTATAAGAGTACGGCGGACGAATCAGCCTTTGCTCTCAGAGAACAGGAAAACACCACCGAAAAAAGACAGATCGCCCGTCTTGCCGTAAAATTCATCAAAAACAGCAACTGTATTTTTATGGATTCAAGCAGTACTACGGGTATGATCATACCCCTTTTGGAGCGTTTCCGTGACCTATCGGTTATCACCACGGGACTCAGAAACGCAAGCAAATTGTCACAAACGAGCAACACCAGAATATATATTGCAGGCGGACTAGTTCAGAATCACTCCAATTCTATCCTCGGAATAGATACTCTTGAATACATTTCAAGAATACACGCAGACGTTGCTCTCCTTTCCTGCACGGGTATAGATATGAAGAGCGGTATCACGGACGCTAGCATCGAGCAAGCCAAGGTCAAACAACAAATGACCAGAAACGCCAAGGTCGTTCTTCTTCTTTGCGACCATACCAAATTCGGCAAGACCTTTATGTGCACCGATTTTCCTTTCGGGGACGTTGATTATCTCATTACGGACAAAATGCCCCCGCAGGAATATGCGGAGGCATTCACCCAGGCAGGTTGCAAGATAATTACGCCGGATGACTATATTGATTAGGCTAAACTGATTAGAGAAGTATACAGATCACTCCGCCTCTACCCTCGTTAACTATCTTTCTGAGAGTTTTGCGGAGCTTACCTCTCACGTCGTCGGGAACTGCCTGCAATTTTTTGTTCAGGCTCTCCTTGACGACTAAGCTGAGAGATTTTCCAAACATATCGGTATTCCAGATATTCTGCGGATCTACCTCGAATTCACTCATAAGATACTTGACCATATCCTCGCCCTGTCCCTCGTTACCAAGGACGGGGCTTACTTCTGCCTCGACGTCAACCTTCATTATATGTAGGCTGGGCGCAGAAGCTCTGAGCTTGACTCCGTACCGTCCGCCCTGCTTGACTATCTGAGGCTCTTCAAGCACCATTTCGTCCGCCGAAGGCGAAACTATACCGTAGCCGTAGGTCTCAACGTCCTCGAGAGCGTCCTTGAGCTTGACGTATTCGTCTCCTGCGATCTTCATTTTGCGAACGTAGGATAAAAGCTTATAATCGTCCTCAAGGGCAACTCCACACTCAGACGAAAGAGTCTTATAAAACTCGTCCTCCTTTGGCTCGACCTTGATCTTCACCTCGCCCGTTGCAAGATCACACGAGCATTCCGCTCTTTCAAAATGCTCCGAGCTGTCGCATATTTTTTCAAACAGAGCGTAGTCTCCCATCTTGCCGGCTCTTTTGCCTATAGACTTTACGCCCGATATAAGCTCGGCTATCAGCTCGTTTTCCACGGGAAGCACCTGCATCCACTTGGGAATATCCACGCTGACCGTGGTGACGGGGAATTCAAGCAATACCTCTCCAAGTATTTTCGCCGTGTCCTTTTCAGTCATATTTAGCACGTCAAGAGCCACGACCCTTGCCCCGTAACGCTCCGAAAGTGCGCCAATATTGCGTAACGTATCCTCGTTTTCAGGTACGTTCGTGTTCAAAACGATAACGAAAGGCTTGCCTGATTTTTTGAGTTCGGCTACTACTCTTTCCTCGCTCTCAAGATATTTTTCTCTATCAAGCTCGGTAACCGTACCGTCCGTCGTGATCATAACGCTTATGGTGGAATGGTCTCTTATGACCTTTTCCGTTCCCGTCGTTGCAGCCTCCAAAAAGGTCATTTCCTCTTCCTGCCAAGGGGT
>JAZQYC010000084.1:0-4053 GCA_045633285.1 Clostridia bacterium
AGAGAGCTTCTTCTTGACGAAGGTATAGACGAGGCGGACGTTATAGTTACGCTTTGCGGTATAGACGAGCAGAACGTAATTATATCTATGTACGCTGTTTCCAAAAGCGTTGGCAAGGTCATCACCCGCACCGATAATCCGTCTTATCTTTCTATGCTAGAAAACAGCGGTATCGACAGCGTAGTATCTACCAAAGCAACGACCGCTAACCGTATACTCAAATACGTTCGTGGAAAAGCCGGCACGTCAAGTAGCTCCATGAACAAGCTTTACAAGATCCTTAGCGACAAAGCTGAGGTGATAGAGTTTTCGGCAAAAGAGGATTTTAAGGGACTGAATACTCCCCTTTCCTCTCTCAAAATCAAGAATAACACCCTCGTTGCAGGTATTATCCGCAACAAGACCGTTATCACGCCTCGTGGCTCGGACACTATCGAAAGCGGTGATATAGTGCTCGTGTTCACTATGCAGAGCGGATTTGATAATATCAACGATATTTTGGAGTAAGCTATGAATTACGGTATGACGAGATATATACTCGGTAGACTTGGACTGATCGTAGCCGTTTGTCTGCTGATACCATTCGTGCTCACCTTTACCATGTCTGAAAGCGGAACAAGTCTTGCTTTTGGAATAGTAATAGGAGGGCTCGCTCTTCTTGGTATACCCAACGAAATCTTTAAACCCAAAAACCGTGACATTAAGCCCCGTTGCGGTATCGTGATAGTTGCCCTCAGCTGGCTGTTTATCTCAATCGTCGGAGCACTTCCTTTTTGTCTGAGCGGATATATTCCAAGCTTCGTAGACTCTATATTTGAAACCGTTTCCGGTCTTACAACTACGGGCTCAACCATACTGACTGACGTAGAGGCTCTTCCAGACAGTCTTCTTCTATGGCGTAGCTTCACTCATTGGATAGGAGGCATGGGCGTTCTCGTTCTTGCAATAGCCATTCTACCAAAGAGTGACCCTGCTACCGTTCATCTTATGAAAGCAGAAGTCCCGGGGCCTCAGTTCGGTAAGCTCGTATCAAAACTCAGCTTCACGGCTCGTATTCTATACGGTATATACGTTGCGCTCACAGCCGTAATGGTTATCGCCCTTCTTCTTTGCGGAATGGATCTTTTTGATTCCCTTATCCACGCATTCGGAACGGCAGGAACGGGAGGCTTTTCTAACAAAAATGCCAGCGTCGCATACTTTGACAGCGTTGCCGTTGATATCGTTATCACGGTATTTATGATCATATTCTCGATCAATTTCAACCTCTTCTACCTCGTTTTGATCGGAAACGTCAAGCAAGCGGTCAAGAGCGAAGAGCTTAAGGTTTTTCTTGGAATATTTGCCTTTTCAACAATTGCCATCACCCTATCGCTTACCTTCAGCGGAATTTACGATATATGGAATTCTCTCCGCCACGGTGCTTTTCAGGTGTCGTCTATAATGTCTACCTCGGGCTTTGCAACGGCCGATTGGTCTAAGTGGCCAGAACTATGTCAAACTATACTGTTTATCTTGATGTTTATAGGAGGCTCAGCAGGCTCAACGGCAGGCGGTCTCAAACTATACAGAGTAATCATTTTGTCTAAGCTTGGATTCAACGCTATCAGAAAGACCTTTTCTCCAAGGTCATATCTTTCTGCAAAAATGGACGGCAAATCGATTGACGAGAATCTCACCCAAAGCATAATAGGATATTTTATGACCTACGTTCTTGCCTTTATCGCGTCGTTCATACTCTTATCTGCGATAAGCGGATCAATAGACGGTGGCGTGCTTACTAATCTATCGGCAGTCACCACCTGCTTTAACAACGTAGGACCCGGACTTGGAAGCTTGATAGGACCGGTTGGTAATTTCTCGACCTACAACGACGCCTCGAAGATATTGCTCTCGCTTGATATGCTACTTGGACGACTTGAAATATTCCCGATGCTTATTCTCTTTGCGCCAAGCGCATGGAAAAAGATGAAAACTGACAGCAATGCCTGATCACTCATTATAACGAATGCAAAAAAAGAACGGATCAAAGCAGATCCGTTCTTTTTATTATCAAATAATTATTTAAGCATTTCCTTGACCTTAAGTCCTGCCTGATACGCCTCGTTTCGGCTGACACCCTCAGACTGAAGTGCCTTGACTGCGGACTTGACGTCCAAGCCACCTAGCACCTTGTCAAATAGTCTTGCCTCGAGAGAAACAATCACTCCCTCTTCCTTTTTCACCTCGCCCTTTTTGATATTGAGCACGACGGCATATTCTCCAAGCTCACTCTTTTCATTCTCGCTTAGCTCACGTTGCACCTCGCTCGGAGTACCTCTGTATACTCTTTCAAACTTCTTAGTGAGGTCGTTACAAACACAAACCGTTGAATCGGGAACGGATTCCTCAAGTGCTTTTATACACTCCTCTATTCTCTTAGGCGATTCATAAAAAACTGCGTTAGTCACCGAATCACCCACGATTTTTGCTATAAAGTCCTCTCTCTCGCTCTTCACCCTTGGGAAAAAGCCGTAGAATGCAAAATCGTTCACGTCAAAGCCACTCACAGAAAGGGCAAGAACGACTGCCGACGGTCCGGGAACGCCTATCACGTCTACACCCGCTTGTCTGCATTCTCTTACGATCACAGAGCCGGGATCTGATATACAAGGCGTACCTGCGTCCGTTATAAGGGCACAGCTTTCACCCGATATCAGCCTATCAACGATGGAGATAGATCTCTCCTTTTCGTTGAATTTATGATAGCTCACGAGGGGCTTTTTGATAGATAAACGATTAAGGAGGATACCGCTGTTGCGTGTATCCTCCGCGAGTATAAAATCAACCGAGGAGAGCGTCTCTATTGCTCTCTCTGAAATATCACCGATATTGCCTATCGGCGTAGCTACAACGTATAAAGCACCCATTTATTCCTCTTCTTCGTCATCGTCATTCATTGCTATATCTCTATCCGAAATCTCAAGCTCCTCGATTGCAGGAGGATTGATAACGGTGTCTGCAAGAACGTAATATCTCATACGGTTAAGGTCGTAATACTTAACGAGAGAAAGCGATGCGTGGAATATAAACATCAATGGGAAGAGTATCAAAAGTCCAACGCCGTAGGTAGTAAGTAGTAGTCCCATGATGAGTGATACCGCAAGCACGGTGCAGATAGCCATAAGTGAGAACGTGTCTCCAAAGTCACGGAAAACGAGCTTGATGCTCTGTCCAAACGCCTTGATAACGGGAGTACCCTTAACTACGAGAGGTATCCAGAAGAAATACAGGGTGTTTCTGAATGCAAGCAGACAAATAAGAACTATCAATACTACAAACGGAGCAAGTATTCCAAGCGCTCCGAATAAATAGCCTATAAGGAAATATCCTGCCATAAATATTAGCGCGTCAAAAGGCAAGCAGATAAGGGTCTGAATACCTGCAAACTTAGCAGATTTTCCGAAATTTCTTACAAAAGTGCTCATAAAGAAGTAGTTAGCGCCCTCTTGCATATAACTGTCGAGTATCTCGTAAGTAGGAAGAGTACGAAGAGCAAAGAGGAATTTGCAAACGACGTAAGCTATTGCAATGGTGATATAAGCCGTGTTAAACAAATTCTGACTGACTATATCAATAGAAGCAGACGTAGCATCGTAAAACTGTTGCAGGTTATCTCCAAGCGTACCCTTTCCGCTCGTGATGTACTCTCTGATGCCCTCGCCAAGCTTATTTACGATATCAAGCTGACCGATCTGCTCAGCAACGTAATTGATCTCAGAAATAAGCACTCCTGCGCAGATAGCAACGATCACGAGGATAACGATGATATCGTAGAGAAGTATCTTGAACAGAAGTCCCGATCTTGAAAGTGACAATTTGATTGCATTAATAAAGCTCATAATTCCTCCGTTAAATCTCTTTCTTTTTGTCCCAGATATCAACCACGTTGATATCCTCTCTTTCTATACCCGTCGTATCGTAATAAACGACGTACATCAATACCACGAAATAAATGGAAAGCAACGCATAGCATAAGCACGCGATCACTGTGTGACCTACACCGCCTATCCA
>JAZQYC010000085.1:0-3047 GCA_045633285.1 Clostridia bacterium
TAGCCAACGGTAACGGGAGCTTCAAAGCCAGGTACGAGTCCCTTAAAGGAATTCGTGCTGGGGTTAGTGATAGCGCAAAGCGATGCAATGTGCTTCAAACGACCGCCCATGAAGTAGTGTGCCGTTTCCCTGAGGTTAGAGTATCCACCGTCCTTTGAAAATACGGGCTGACCGTCCTTCATAAGAAGAATGTGTACGTGCATTCCGTTACCTGCCTCTCCAAATACGGGCTTGGGCATTAAGGTTGCGGACAAGCCGTACTTCAACGCGGTATTGTGAATGATGTATTTGATCATCATGGTAGCGTCAGCCATCTTTGACATCTCGCCAAGGAGAGGCTCAATCTCAAACTGACCTGCAGCGCCAACCTCGGGGTGGTGGTATTTAACGGGAATACCAGCTTCTTCGATAAGCATACACATTTCGCTTCTTGCTTCGTACGAAACGTCGTAAGGCTTAGCGATATGATAGTTTTTCTGCTTAGGAACGATAACGCCTTTACCCTCCGTAGCGCCGTTCCAATGAGCCTGTCTTGCATCTAAGCTCATACCGATGCTGTAAGGGTTGACCTCCCAGCCTACCTGATCAAAAAGGTAAAATTCAAATTCAGGCAAAACGAGCATCTTGTCTGCGATTCCTAAATCTCTCATGTACTTTTCTGCTGCAAGTACGATGTTTCTAGGGTACTGAGCAAGAGGACGGTTAGCAGGGTGATCAATGATCATAGCATTACCGCTCATGGTAAGAGTCTTGATCTCGCAGAAAGGATCTATCATAGCCGTATCGGGATCGGGAATGAAGACCATATCGCTCTTTTCGACTACAGCGTAGCCATAGTTGGACGCGTCAAATCCTACACCCTCGGTGAGCAAGCTCTCATTAAAGTGCTGAGCAGGAATGGTAACGTGACGGTACTGACCGTTGATGTCAACCATCTTAAAGTCAACCATTTTGACGTCGTTTTCTTTAATAAAATTGATAATTTTTTGTACTTTATCGTTCATTGTTCCCTCCTAGGATCAATAATTTATTCAACTAACTGTGAGTATAGCGATGCGTAAACCTGCGGAGCGTTTTCCTTCCAATTCTGAAAGATCCACTTGGCCTTGTGCCTGTCGGGTACTACGAGATTGATCTCAAGCACGGGCTGAGCAGGCTCGACTATTTTGAGATTAACGGTATAGCTTCCGTCGGGGTTTTTGCGGTAATCGCTTAAATACTCCTGTTTTTTGCGGTATCTTACACGGTTCTCCTTTGTAAACTCCGTGATATCCTCACGGATAGAGGAGGGTATTCGTATGAAAAAATGAGCAAGACATACCCTGCCGTCGGGAGTAATCGTATAAAGAGGACCGGTCTGCGCATTCGTCGTCGTAGCGTAAACGAACCCTGCGTCAAGTAGCTGCATAAGCGTTTCCTTGCATTCAAGGTAGTTCGGTATCCATTCGTTATCCGAACTGCACAGCTCGACGAGAGTTTCTTCGCTGACGGGAATTTCCATTTTTTCAAAAACAAACAGAAGAATCAGTTTGTTTAAGGTGGAATCTTGCATCAAGTCCTCCGCAATTTTAAAAACAAAATGCCAAAGCGCTCCAGCCGTTAGGCTGCAGCGCAGGTTAGGCGAAAAAGCTCGGTTTTAAGCCATGAAGGGCTTAAGTGCCTCGATAACGTCGGCGCAATCGTCCGAGTAGAGCTCAACAACCAAAGGCTTGCTGAGGTCAAGGCTGAATATTCCGAGAATAGACTTAGCGTCTACAACGAAACGTCCGCTTCTGATATCAACGTCGAAGTCACACTGCTCGGTGATACGAACGAACTCTTTTACGTTCTCTGCCATTTTAAGACTGATCTTAACTGATTTCATATTAGTCTCCTTGTAGTCTTTTTTTAAATTATAATATATAGAGAGAAAAAATGCAACTAAAAGTTTGCAGGCACAAATTATTTTTGAGCAAAATTGAACTAAAAAAAGCTATCTGCAATGCAGATAGCTCTCGAATTTTTAAGTTTTTATGATGCAAGCTGTGTTACAAGGTCCGTTACGCTCGTGTCCATCAGCTCGTCTGGTATCTCGCTAGCTTTGCAATCTCTCTTCATTCTCTTTGCGTAAAGCTCTCTGATGAATGCAAATTTAGCCGGACTTACGCCACGGGATATAGCCTCTTCTTCGTCAGTGCACGAAAACTCTACCGTGTGAAGCTCGCCCTGAGCTCCGATGTTGCTGAAAGCGTTAGTTAATGAGCGCTTGAGCTTGCCCTCAAACTTGTATTTATTTGCTCCGACCGTGGAGACGGAGTAGAGGAGGGCATTCTTTTGGTCGTCGTCAAGATAGTTAAGTTCCTCGGCAAGGAAGATGATTTTTTTGATAGCCTCGTCCGTAGTGCAGTAGCCGATATTTAGCCTCTGCAAAAATTCCTCGCCCTGATCGTTGTACGCTCTGACTGCTATTACCTTGTCAAAGCCGTTGACCGTGAATTCGATAGACGGGTTGATGTCTATAGATACCTTGGTTTCAGCCTTGGTGATGATCGAATAGAAAATACCCAGAGACAAAGCGAAAACTAAAAATACTTGAAAGATAGGTGAAAGAAAGCTCTTTTTCTTCTTTACGGGGCGTATTTCTATCGGAATGATCGTGATAGGAGTCTGCCTGACCTCGCTCGTAAGCTCGGGGATTTGTATATCCATGCATTCCTCACGGAGTGCGTTTATAAGATCGTTTTTTCTCATTTTTTGCCCTCCGTTATGTATTTGCGAAGCTTTTTGAGAGCGGAATTGTACTTAAATAGCACAGTACCAAGAGGCATATTAAATATCTCTGCCAGCTCTCTGTGTTTGAGCCCACCCAAAACGTGCATAATGACAAGCTGACGCTCTTTTTCCTTGAGGTGCTTGAATGCTGCGTCAAGAATAAGCTTGTCGTCCGACATCGAGTAGGACGCCTTAGTGCTGTAATCGGTGAAATCGGTATAGATCTCACGCTTGCGCCTGTTGTGCTCGTTGATAGAAAGATTACGCGCGATAGTCGTTATCCAGGCAAGGGGCTT
>JAZQYC010000086.1:0-3266 GCA_045633285.1 Clostridia bacterium
TGAACGTTTTTGGCACGGGAGAGAGAACCTTTTTCCAATGCCCGGGCGCAAACTCAGAGTTTGGAATTGATGATATCGACCTTGATAAGCTCGACGTAGATATTCTCCACGCAGGATATATTCTTCTTCTTGAAAAGTTTGACGAAGAAGACGAAAAGTACGGCACGAAAATGGCAAGACTTCTCGCTAAGGCTCAGCAAAAGGGCATTCGTACCTCGATAGACGTAGTAAGCGAGGAGGGAGAGAGATTTTCCCGTCTCGTTCCTCCTGCTCTTAAATATTGTAACCTCGTAGTTATCAACGAGATCGAGGGCGGTAGAGCGGTAGGCGTAGAGCCAAGAGACGAAAACGGCAACATAATTGAGGAACGTATGCGTGAAATATTGACCAGATTTTTTGCTCTTGGAGTCAAGGATCTTGCAGTGCTTCATTGTCCCGAGGGTGGATTTGCTATGAACGCTAAGGGCGAATACGTTTGCGCAAACAGCAACGATATCCCCAAGGGCTACAAAAAAGGTAGCGTAGGAGCAGGAGACGCTTTCTGCGCGGGAGTTTTGTACGGATATTATAAGGAAATGACCATGCGTGAGTGCGTTGAGCTTGGAAACCTCGCTGCCATTGCTAATCTTTCCGAGGTAGACTCGATATCGGGTCTGAGAAGCTTAGCTGAGCTCAAAAAGCTCGGTGAAAAATATCCCGAGAGAAAAACTCTACAATTTTAACCGAAATTATTACTTTTAATTGATTTATTGTCAGTTTAATTGTATAATTAGATTACACTATCAAAAAACGATACGGAGGCAGTTATGTATACGGTATTAGCTATCACTTGTCACCCCGACGATATGGAAATAGCGTGCGCGGGAACACTTTTGAGATGCAAGGAGCGTGGAGACAGAGTAGTCGTATGTCATCTTTGCAACGGTGACCTTGGTCACGAGATCATTCCGCCCGAGGAGCTTGCGGTAATCAGAGCAGGCGAGGCAAACAGAAGCGGAGCGCTCGGTGGATTCGAGGTGATCAACGGAGATTTCGGAGATCTTGATATCTATCACGACAACGAGGAATCGAGAATCAAGGTTGCAAATATCATTAAGGACGTTGACCCTGATTTCATTATCACTCACGACCCCGACGATTATATGCCCGACCACGTAGCCGTATCCAAGCTCGTTTTCGCAGCAAGCTTCTGCGCTACTCTTCCCAGATACGGCAACCCCGAAAAGAGAGCTAAGCTGACTCCGATATATTATATGGATACACTCGGCGGAGTTAACTTCAACCCCACCGAATACGTAGACGTTACCGATCAGATCGACAAGAAGCTCGAGATGCTCGAATGTCACGAATCACAGATCGTTTGGATGAGAGACCACGATCACATTGATTTCCCCGACATGGTACGTGCTTGCTCAAGAGTAAGAGGCGTTCAATGCGGAGTGGAATACGCAGAAGGCTTTAAGCAGTGTCAGGTATACCTAAGAGGCACTACGAAAAGATATTTACCCTAAAATAATTAATAAGGAGAAGGAAAATGGACTTCAATTCAACCGTAAAAGGCTCAGCACTTGAAAATTTCTATCCTAAGGGATGGGATTTTGAAAAGATCGATAAATGTATCGATGCACCCGAAACTATTTGTCAGCCCCAGAAATTCTGGAACAAGGACTTCACCCCTATTATGTGTGATTCTCTTTCTGATTTCGAGACCTACATGGGTCACGAGATCGCTAACGAGATCCGCAAGGCTCGTGAAAGAAATGAAAAGATCGCTTTCATTCTTCCCGTAGGACCTATGGGAATGTACAGATGGGTAGTTTATTTCCTCAAAGAATGGAACGTTAAGTGTGACCACGTTTACACCTTCAATATGGACGAATGGGCAGACGGCGAGGGCAACACTCTCGATTCGACCAACCCCGGATCGTTCCAGTACACCATGGAGCAGGCGCTTTTCAATCCTCTCGGTGAGCTCACCGTTCCCAAGGATCAGAGAAACTTCGCTACCAAGACCAATCTTCCCACCTACGAGGCAAAAATTACCGCTCTTAAAGCAGAGGGCGCTAAGCTCGTTCTCGTATACGGTATCGGCAGAATGTGCCATATAGCTTTCTGGGAGCCCAACTTCGGTGAGGACTACGCTACTGACGAAGAATGGATGAATCAGCCCTGCAGAATCGGAGCAAAGATTCACCCTCTTACCGTAGAGCAGAACGCTATCACCTCCTTTAAGTCAAGAACGACCCTCGTTCCTTGCCGTGCAAATACCATTGGACCTAAGCTTCTCTTTAGCGCAGACTACGCTATCGGCGGAGCAGACGGTATTTTCTCAAGAGGAATGCAGTGGCAGGGCATGAGCCTTTGGATGACCCTTCGTCACGGACCTTCTCGTCACATCACGAGCTCGTTCATTCCCACTATCCCCGGTAAGCTCTTCTTCCATAAGGAGCTTGCAGGTCCGCTCGTTGCAGAGTGCAACTAATAGGAAATTTTATATTTTCCAAATCTAAATGAATCAAAAAGCAAGACTACGAACGCTAGTCTTGCTTTTTTTATTAAGAAAGCACACAATTTAGTGAAAGCAAGTTATTTTAGACTCTTTCGCTCACGTTAGAGTCTATTTAACTCTTCCATTACATAACGCTCTGCATTTATAATAAAGTATAGAAAATTCTATACTTTTGTTTTATCGTTAGAGTTTTGTTTTGAAATGATGATTCGAGTAGGCGTTGGAGAGGCATTGATATTATATAAAAACTTGCCAAGCTTTTTTGAAAGTGGTATAATGAATTTGCCAAGTTTTTTGTTTGGAGGCTTAAATGAAGAATTTAGTCAAAGCAATACTTTTGATTATGCTCGTGCTGAGTATAACCTGCATATTTGTTGCTTGCTCACCTGATGAAGATCCAATTGACCCCGAGATCACTCCGAGTGGAACGATCCCGAGTGGCTCTACGCCAAGCGGTAGCGAGCCTGAAGAGCCGAGTGATACGCCTGAGATAATCGTTGGAACGGATGGTGTTATATACAAGATACCTACGGGAGCTGATTATGCTGTAGTTACAGGCTATGTGGGTGATTCAGTAGAAGTAGTTATCGGCAATATCTATAAGGGTAAACCTGTTAAGGAGATAGGTGCTTATGCATTCTCATATTGCTCCTCACTTGAGAGCGTGACTATCCCCGATAGCGTGACTACGATAGGAGACGAGGCATTCTCTTTTTGCTACTCTCTTAAGAGTATAATTATTCCTGATAGCGTGACT
>JAZQYC010000087.1:0-7155 GCA_045633285.1 Clostridia bacterium
ACTCAGGACGTTCGGTTATCGTAGTTGGACCTGAGCTTAAGCTCTATCAGTGCGGTCTTCCTAAGGAAATGGCTCTCGAGCTTTTCAAGCCTTTCGTAATGAAGAGACTTGTTGAAGACGGCTACGCTCACAACATCAAGAGCGCTAAGCACATAGTAGAGAGAGCTCGTGCAGAGGTTTGGGATATACTTGAAGACGTTATCAAGGATCACCCCGTTCTTTTGAACCGTGCTCCTACGCTTCACAGACTTGGTATTCAGGCATTCGAGCCCGTTCTCGTTGAAGGTAGAGCACTCAAGCTTCATCCGCTTGCTTGTACCGCATTCAACGCCGACTTCGACGGTGACCAGATGGCAGTACACGTACCTCTTTCAATAGAGGCTCAGACTGAAGCAAGATTCTTGATGCTTTCGACCAACAATATTTTGAAGCTTTCAGACGGTCGTCCCGTAGTTTCGCCTACGCAGGATATGGTTATGGGTGCTTTCTATCTCACCAAGTTCCGTGAGGGAGCTAAGGGTGAGGGCAAGGTATTTATGTCTCCCGAAGAGGCTATCATAGCTTATCAGACCAAGAACGTTGATCTTCAGGCTAAGGTTCAGATAAGAATGAGCGGTGAATTCGAGGGCAAGCCCATCTCGAAGAGAATCACTACCTCAGTTGGTAGACTTATCTTCAACCAGGCTATTCCTCAGGATCTCCATTTCGTGGACAGAACCAAGGAAGAGAGCTGTTTGGATCTCGAGTTCAACTGTCTCGTAGGCAAGAAAGAGCTTTCCAAGATTGTTGACGCTTGCTTTAAGTATAAGGGATCGACCGAAACGGCTGACGTTCTTGACAAGATCAAGGCAAACGGCTTTAAATATTCAACTATTGGCGCGCTTACGACTAGCGTATTCGATATGCACATTCTTCCCAGCAAGAAGAAGCTCGTAGACGATGCAGAAAACGCTGTTCGTGAGATCGAGGATAACTTCGATATGGGTCTTTTGACCGAGGAAGAGAGATACACCGAGGTCGTTAAGATCTGGAAGAAGGTGTTCGATCAGATGGGTAACGAGATCAAGAATGCTCTTCCCGAGCACAATCCTATCCGTATGATGGCTGACTCCGGTGCCCGTGGTAGCATCAAGCAGATACTTCAGCTTATTGGTATGCGTGGTCTTATGTCAGACCCCTCAGGTAAAACTATCGAGCTTCCCGTTAAGTCGAACTTCCGTGAAGGTCTTAGCGTGCTTGAGTACTTTATCTCGTCACACGGTGGACGTAAAGGTCTTGCCGATACCGCACTTCGTACGGCTGACTCAGGTTACCTGACCCGTCGTCTCGTAGACGTATCGCACAACGTTATCGTTCGTGATACTGATTGTGGAGACGCTAAGGGTATCATCGTTGCCTGTGGCAGAGCTGACGATCCCGTAGATCAGAAGAACAAGAGAGAGGAATTCGAATCACGTATCAAGGGTAGATTTACGATCAAGGAGATCGTTAACCTTACGACGGGCGAGGTGCTCTGTCCTGCAGACACCATGATCGACGAGGATACCGCAAAGGCTATTGCAAATTGCGCTCCCCACGATATTCCCTCCGTTAATATCAGAAGCGTACTTACCTGTAAGTGCAAGAACGGCGTATGCGTCAAGTGTTACGGTAGCAACCTTGCAAGCGGTAACCCCGTTAAGCTCGGTGAGGCTGTCGGTATCATTGCAGCTCAGTCAATTGGTGAGCCTGGTACACAGCTCACGATGAGAACGTTCCACTCCGGTGGTGTTGCAACGGGTGACGATATCACGCAGGGTCTTCCCCGTGTCGAGGAGCTCTTCGAGGCAAGAAGACCTAAGCGTCCCGCTATCATTTCCGATATTGCAGGTGAGGTCGTAACGACGGCTGATTCAAGAGAGATCACCGTTACCTCTAAAGACGGTGAATCAAGAGTATACTCCTTGCCCTTTGATGCTCGCGCTTGCGTAAAGAGCGGAGATATCATCGAGGCAGGCGCACCCCTCACTCAGGGCTCTATCTATCCTCAGGATCTACTCCGTGTAAGAGGAGTAAAGGGTGTTCAGGATTATATACTCAAGGAAGTACACGCAGCATACTCCAACTCTGGTGTTGATATCTGTGATAAGCACATCGAGGTCATCATCAGACAGATGCTTCGTAAAGTCAGAATTGAGAATCAGGGCGATACCAATATGCTCCCCGGAGAGTTCGTTGACATCTTTGAGTACGAGGAAGAGAACGAGAGAGTTATTACTCAGGGACTCCGTCCTGCAAACGCTAAGCGTACCCTTCTTGGTATTACCAAGGCTGCGCTTGCAACCGATTCGTTCCTGTCAGCTGCATCCTTCCAGGAGACGGCAAGAGTTCTTACCGAGGCTGCTATCAAGAACAAGATCGATCCGTTGCTCGGACTTAAGGAGAACGTCATAATCGGTAAGCTTATCCCTGCCGGAACCGGAATGAAACTGTACAAAAATTACAGCCCTGCGATGGCTCCCGATTCAATGAATTAAAGCACTAACGACAGGCGCATGCCTGTCGTTTGCATAAAAAAGCGATTTTTGCCGAAACGGTTGCAAAAATCGGTATACGTATCCCGATTTCGGGACGAAAAAGACAAAATTTCGGAGAAAACCAATGAACAAGTTATTCACGTCAGAGAGCGTTACGATAGGTCACCCTGATAAGGTTTGCGACCAGATAAGCGACGCGATTTTGGACGATATACTTTCAAAAGACAAATATGCAAGAGTAGCCTGCGAGGTTTCGGCTTGCCCGGGCGTTGTACTTATTATGGGTGAGATCACCGCAAATTGCGATTACGACGTCGAGGCAATTGCAAGACGTACCATTCTTTCTATCGGATACACCGACGAGGACGGCTGGAACGGAAGCAACTGCAATATAATCGTTTCTATAAACGGTCAGTCGCCCGATATTGCTATGGGAGTTGATAGCTCCTGCGAGCATAGAGAGAGCGGAGACGAGTACGACCTTTTTGGAGCAGGAGATCAGGGAATGATGTTCGGCTACGCAACCAAGGAGACGGAAAGCTTAATGCCTACTGCATTAGTGCTGTCGCACGCTCTTACGGATAAGCTCCGTGAGGTACGTGAAAGCGGAGAGATCAAGGGCATCAAGCCTGACGGCAAGGCTCAGGTAACCGTTGAATACGACGGAGATACTCCCGTTAGGGTAGATACGGTAGTTCTTTCTACTCAGCACGCAGAGGAAATAGGTATCGAGGAGCTGAGATCTCAGATCACGGACAAGGTAATACTTCCCGTTATCCCCAAAGAGCTTATGGACGACAGCACCAAGATATACATAAATCCCACGGGTAGATTCGTTAAAGGCGGACCTGAGGGAGACAGCGGACTCACGGGCAGAAAGATAATCGTAGATACCTACGGCGGATACTGTCCTCACGGTGGCGGATGCTTTTCAGGAAAAGACCCCACTAAGGTAGACAGAAGCGCGGCTTATATGGCTCGTTACATCTGCAAAAACCTCGTTAAGGCAGGATTAGCGTCAAAGATCGAAATAGAGGTCGCTTATGCTATCGGAAGAGCAAGACCGGTATCACTTGCGGTCAATACCTTTGGAACGAGCAAGTACAGCGAGGAGCAGATCAAGAGTATAATAAATAAGGTCTTCGACCTGAGACCTGCCGCAATCATAGAGAGCCTTGGGCTCAGAGCTCCTATTTATCTCAAGACGGCTCGTAACGGACATTTCGGCAATCCCGAGTTCCCTTGGGAAAAGACGGACAAGGTCGAGCTTATCAAAGCGGAGGCAAAAAAACTTCTTTAATAAATGAAGATCAAAGGAACCGTAGAAAGCATAATATTTCAGAACGTTGAAAACTGGTACACCGTTGTAGATCTCGACTGCAACGGTGAGCCGGTTACCGCCTCGGGCACTTTTCCCCCGATATCAGAGGGCGAGGAGGTAGAGCTTACGGGCGAATACGTTGAGACGAAATACGGTTCACAGTTCAAGGCAACTGAGGTAAAAACGACGCTCCCTGAGAGCGAAACAGGTATTATCCGCTATCTCGCCAGCGGACTTTTTCGTGGCGTAGGCCCGATAACGGCGGAAAAAATAGTTTCTAAATTTGGCAGAAGCACTCTGCAGATCATTGAAAAAAATCCAAGAAGGCTCGCTGAGGTCAGCGGAATAAGCGTGGATAAGGCGATGGCAATAGGTCTCGCACACGCTGAAATGAAGAGCATGGGCGAAACGCTCGTCGGACTTCAGAGCCTTGATATTTCCATCACTCTTTCAATCAAAATATACAAATGCTACGGTAATAGCGCAGTTGAGATAGTCAAGACTAACCCTTATAGGCTCGTAAAGGACGTGGAGGGTATAGGCTTCGTGACGGCTGATAGAATTGCTCTTGCTGAAAATATTGCAAGAGACAGCGAATTCCGCATAAAAGCGGGGCTCGTACACGTTCTTCGTGAGGCGTCGGGAAAGGCAGGTCATACCTGTCTTCCAAGAGATATTCTCGTATCAAGCGCAAAAGAGCTTCTTCAGGTTGACGACGAGCTTATCGAAAGCTCGGTCGAGACTATGCTTATGGAGCGTGAGCTTGTTAAGGATCGAAACAAAAAAGGAGAAGATATCCTTTCCGAGACGCTATATTACAATATGGAGAAGCGTACCGCAGGCAAGCTCGTTCAGCTGAAAAGCGAGTTTAATCCCGTATACACGAGCGTTGACGACGATATAGCTGAGTACGAAAGGGTAAACTCTATCAAGCTCAACGACGTTCAAAAGGAAGCAGTTAGAGAGGCTCTTCGTAGTGGAGTTATGGTAATAACGGGCGGACCGGGTACGGGAAAGACCACTATTATCAAATGCATTATCACTATTTTGAGAAAGCAGAGGGTGAGCTTTTCTCTGTGCGCGCCCACGGGTAGAGCGGCAAAGAGAATGAGCGAGGCAACGGGCGTAGAGGCAAAGACTATTCATAGACTGCTTGAGCTTGATTTTGCCTCGGGAAAGGGCAATTTTAAGTATAACGAAAATACTTCTCTTCCCTCAGACGTTATTATAGTAGACGAGATGAGTATGACCGATATATTCGTGTTTTCCGCTCTCGTCAAGGCGATCAAAAGAGGGGGCAGACTGATCATAGTTGGTGACCGTGATCAGCTTGCAAGCGTTGGCGCAGGAAATATACTTCACGACATGATAGCCTCGGGAGAATTTCCCGTTATCAGTCTCAAGCTTATATACAGACAGGGCGAGGACAGTCTTATCATAAAGAACGCCCACGCCATAAACGACGGTGAGATGCCCGTGCTTGACGCAAAGGACAAGGACTTTTTCTTCCTTACGAGAAAAACTCAGGAGGATATAGCTTCCACGGTAAGAGAAATGGTTCTGACCCGTCTTCCAAAATACAAAAACGTTACTCCAAACGATATACAGGTGCTTTGCCCGATGAAAAAGGGCATGGCGGGTGTGAATAATCTCAACAACGTGTTGCAGGAGGCTATCAATCCCAAAAAGGTTGGAAAGGGCGAGATCACCTGCGGTACGACCGTTTTCAGAGAGCGCGACAGAGTTATGCAGATCGCCAACAACTACAAGATGGAGTGGACGAGAACGGAAGATGACGGCACGGTTGAGAGCGGTAGCGGTGTATTTAACGGCGATATAGGAGTCGTTCGTGAGGTTGACAAGGCGACTGGCAGACTTGCCGTGCAATTCGAGGACGGAAGATTGGTTTGGTACGGACCTGTGGATATATCCGAGCTTACTCTTTCTTACGCTATCAGCGTGCACAAGAGTCAGGGCTCGGAGTTCAAGATAGCAGTTATCACCGTAGTTGGCGGAAGCCCTCAGATGATGACGCGAAATCTGATATATACCGCGATAACGAGGGCAAAGGAATTAGTCGTTCTCGTCGGTGATAAGCCTGCTCTTTATAGAATGATAAAAAATACCTATACCGCAACCAGATACAGTCTGCTCGAAAAGCTAATTCGTTCTGAAAAGCGTAAATATACGGAGCTGTACGGTGAATAAGCTTAAAAGACTTGCGGATAAGTTCATGGAATTGCTTTGTCCGGAGGGCGTGACCTGCATTTCGTGCGCTAAGGAAATAAGAGAGGGTGAGCTTTGCCCGGAATGTGAGAAAAAGCTCAGGCTAAATAATAAAAACAGGTGCTCGAGATGCTCAAGACCTACCGTGTCAGTCGAGGATAACCTTTGTGAGCAATGCAAGGTAGATCCCGAGGTGCATTACGATAAGGCTTTTGCTCCTCTCGTGTATACGGGAACGGCGCTGAGTCTGATGAGGGCGTTTAAGTATCACGGCAGACGGGATATAGTGAAATTCTTCGGTGAGTTCATGGAAAACGAGTGCGTGAATATCCCCGAAACGGATATAATCATACCCGTACCGATGCAAAGGGTCAAGCTTCTTGACAGAATATACAATCAAGCTGACGAGCTTGCCTTAGAGATATCGAGGCGTACGGGAGCAAAGGTATCACTGAGCGCATGCGCTAAGGTCAAGGATACGGGCACTCAGACTGTACTCAGTCCAAAGGAAAGACGTGCAAACGTCAAGGGTGCGTTTAAGGTGGTGGATAGATCCACCGTAAAAGGAAAAAGAGTGCTTGTCGTAGACGACGTATTCACGACGGGCGCAACGGTCTCCGAGCTTGCAAGAAAGCTCAAGATTGCAGGAGCAACAGAGGTCTACGTGCTATGCGCGTGCATAGCGGTATACAAAATATAGAGGTGAATTATGGGACTTTTTACATCTTCAAACGAAAGACAGATCAAAAAGCTCAGAAAAATAGCTGACGTTATCGAGAGCTTGTCCGAGAGATTTGCTAAGATGACGGACGAGGAGCTTAAGGGAATGACCGAGGCTTTTCGTAATAGGCTAAAAAATGGAGAAACGCTCGACGATATACTCCCCGAGGCTTTTGCTACCGTGCGTGAGGCAGGAGCAAGAGTTCTTGGAATGAGACATTTCTACGTTCAGCTGATGGGCGGTATCGTGCTTCATCAGGGAAGAATAGCCGAGATGAGAACGGGTGAGGGAAAGACCTTAGTTGCAACTCTCCCAGCCTATCTCAACGCCTTGTCCGGAAAAGGAATGCACGTGGTCACGGTCAACGAATA
>JAZQYC010000088.1:0-4474 GCA_045633285.1 Clostridia bacterium
AAAATAGACGAAGAGGAATAACAATGCAAGAGATCAAGGTATCTGCATCAAAAAATTATACGATTACGGTGACCCGAGGAAAAGGCGAGCTAAGCTCGAGGATAACAAGCATTCTTAAGGGTAAAAAGGTCGCAATAATAACGGACGAGATCGTTGATTCGATCTACGGTGATTATTTTGAGGGCGTGCTTCCTGGCATAGAGATCGTGAAAGCGGTAATTCCCTCAGGCGAAAAGGAAAAGTGCGGAGAGAATTATCTTAAGCTCATAAGCTTTCTTGCTTGCAACGAATTCACGAGAAAGGACGCCGTGATTACCTTCGGCGGTGGCGTAGTGGGAGACCTAGGCGCTTTCGTGGCGTCTACCTATATGCGAGGTATCAAGCTTATTGCTATGCCGACCACCCTTCTTTCTATGGTGGACTCCTCGGTTGGAGGAAAGACCGCAATAGATATTCCCGAGGGAAAAAATCTCTGCGGTACTTTTTATCAGCCCGATCACGTATATATTGATCTTGATCTATTAAATTCTCTTCCTCAAAAGGAAATGATGAACGGCTACGGGGAGATAATCAAGTACGCCTTTATCTCAAGCAAGGTCAAACCCGAGGATATAAAGGGAGAGATTGAGGATCTCGTTGTGAAATGCCTTGAGATAAAAAGAGATATCGTAGAGCAGGACGAAAGGGAGAGCGGACTGAGAAAGCTTCTCAATTTCGGACACACCGTAGGTCACGCCGTTGAAAAGCTCTCTGACTTTAAGCTCAGCCACGGGCTTTGCGTGGTTAAGGGAATGAGCGTTGCGATCGATATTTCGGCTAAGCTGTATTCGCTTAGTGAGAAAACGGTCAAGAAAATGCGTGAGGTTTTATCTATGCTCGGTCACGATACCTCGATTTCTTACGACTTAGACGATATCGTCAGGGTAATGAGATCGGACAAAAAGAGCGCGGGAGATAGCGTGGATTTCGTAACGGTCAGAGATATTGCTACTCCCGTGATAGAAAAAATCAAATTCGACGATCTGAGAGGACTTATAGATGGTATCTAAGATAACACCAAGTCAAATATCGGGCGAGGTATTTGCTCCACCCTCTAAGTCCTACGCGCACAGGCTTTTGATAGCTTCCTTTTTATCGGGCGAGGAGGTAGTGGTCAAGGGCGTTGGAGACTCAGCTGACGTAATTGCTACTCTCGGGGCGCTCGAGAGCCTCGGCGCTATTATAAAAAAGTGCGATAACGGCGTCTGTATAAAAAAAACAGAGGTTTTTGGAGCGCGTGAGACCTATTGCAGAGAGAGCGGATCTACACTTAGATTTTTACTTCCCGTGATCTCCGCTCTTGGAATAAATTCTACCTTGACCGGAGAGAAGCGTCTTATGGAAAGACCTCTTGGAGATCTCGTGGACACTCTTAACAAAAGAGGCGCGGATATCGTAGGTCGAGAGGTAAGAGGAAAGCTCACCTCGGGGGAATATAAAATCACGGCAGGCGTTAGCTCCCAGTATATAACGGGACTTTTGTTTGCTCTTCCTATATTAAATGGAGACAGCAGACTTATCCTTGACGGAGATATCGTAAGCAAGGGATATATAGATATTACGCTTGACGTTTTGAGAGATTTTTCGATAGAGGTCAAGAGAGAATCGTACGGATTTTTCATTAAGGGTGATCAAAAATACGTTCCCCCTATAAGAGATATCGTGGTGGAGGGAGACTATTCTGGCTCAGCCTTTACTCTTGCCCTTGGTGCGCTGTCTGATAAGGGCGTCACGGTCAAGGGCTTGAAGCTTGACAGCCGTCAGGGCGATAGAAAAATAGTAGACGTTCTTGAGCTTTTCGGAGCGGACGTTCATAGGAGAGATAGCTCGGTCACGGTGAGAAAAAAAGAGCTTCACGCTATCGAGCTTGACTGCGAGGATATTCCCGATCTCGTTCAGATCATATCCGTAGTTGCCTCATACGCAGAGGGAGAGAGCGTATTGAGAGGAGTTGACAGGCTCAGAATTAAGGAAAGCGACAGGGTACAAGCCGTGCTTGACTGTATGAGATTATCTGGAATCGAGGCAAGGTACGAGGATAACGCTCTTTATATCAAGGGCGGTAGACCTCACGGAGCGGTATTTGAGGGCGGTAACGATCACCGCACGGTAATGAGCTCGGCTGTGCTTGCAAGCAGGGCAGAGGGGTGCTCTGAGATAATCGGCTCGGAGGCTATATCCAAGTCGTACCCGAGCTTTTTTGAGGATTTCAAGGCTCTTGGAGGAAAGGTAGATGGCTAAATGGCAAGGAAAAAATATTAGCGTAGAGATATACGGCGAATCGCACGCTGAAAAAATAGGCGTTTCCTGTAACGGTTTTCCCGAGATCGAGGTGGATATGGATAAGCTCAACGCTTACCTTTCGAGAAGAAAGGCAGGCGGAGGGGTCTTTTCTACGGCAAGAAGAGAGCCTGACGAGCCTATTTTTAGCGGTATGACTGAGGGAAGAATAAAGGGCGCGTTTTCTGCGGATATTTATAACACCAATACCCGTAGCAAGGATTACAGCGACCTTATCGGTAAGCCCAGACCCTCTCACGCTGACTACGTTACCTACGTCAAAGACGGCGTGACCGATTTTTCGGGAGGAGGAAGATTTTCGGCAAGGCTCACCGCTCCGCTCTGCGTGGCAGGTGGAATCGCTTTGCAATATCTCGAAAAGAAGGGTATAAGGGTGCACGCTTATCTTCAGAGCGTTGGAGAGATATCCGCAAGATCGTACAAAACGGAAAGGATCACGGAAAACGAGCTTCTTGCTTGCAGAGAGGGCAATATTCCCTCACTTTCCAAAAAAGAGGAGATGCTTGAAGCTATTGCCTCTGCTAAACTTGATGGCGATTCCCTCGGTGGCAGAGTGGAATGTATCGTATACGGACTAAAGGCAGGATACGGAGACAATCTGTTCGAGGGCTTGGAGGGCAAGATAGCAAACCTCGTGTACGCAGTCCCTGCCGTCAAGGGCGTGGAGTTTGGAGACGGATTCGACCTTTCGAGAATGAGAGGAAGCGTAGCAAACGATCCCTTTGAATACGATGGAGACGAGGTGGTAGCTATCACCAATAGAGCAGGTGGCATAAACGGCGGTATATCAAACGGAATGAATCTTACCTTGTCCGTAGCCCTGAGACCTACGCCATCTATATCTAAGCCACAAAAAACGGTCGACCTTATAAACAAGGTGAATACCGTGATAGAAATAAAGGGAAGACACGACGCATGCGTGGCAGTAAGAGCCGTGCCGTGCATAGAAGCAGCGGTCGCGCTTGCATTACTTGACGAAATAATCTAAATAGAGGATATTATGAAGGATTTAACCGAAATCAGAAAGCAAATTGACGCAGTAGACGACCAGATCACCGAGCTTTGGGCAAAGAGAATGGAGATCGTCAAAGAGGTAGCCGAGGCAAAAGCCGGCTCAGGCAAGAGAGTTAACGACAGCGAGAGAGAAAACGAAGTTCTTTATAGACTTGCCGGCAAGGTAGACGACGATCTCAAATTTTATCTCAAGGAGCTGTATTCTACCGTTTTTTATACGAGCAAGGCTTATCAGAGCACTTTGATCGGAGCAAGCTCAGCAACCGTTGATAGACTCCGCGAGGTAACGAGCGGAGAGCTTCCCGATATGCCCGTATCTGCAAGCGTTGCTTGTCAGGGTATAAAGGGCGCAAATAGCGGAACTGCCGCTAAAAAGATATTCCCGATATCGGATATTACCTATTTCAAGACCTTTGACGGAGTGTTCACCGCTGTTGATAAGGGACTTTGTGAGTACGGTATTCTTCCTATCGAGAACAGCACGGCAGGCTCTGTGTCCGAGGTGTACGATCTGATGCGTAAGCACAACTTCTATATCGTAAGATCGGCAAGAGTGAGAATTGATCACGCATTAGCAGGAGCACAGGGTGCAACGATCAAGGACGTCAAAACCGTAGTTTCTCACCCTCAGGCACTTTCACAGTGCGCAGAATATCTCAAAAAGCTCGGAGTTACCACCGTAGTTTCGGAAAACACCGCTGTTGCAGCTAAAGAGGTCGCAGAGCGCAACGACAAGAGCGTTGCTACCCTTTGCTCACCTGACTGCGCAGGAATATACGGTCTTGATATTCTAGAAAAGGGAGTACAGGACAGCCCTGCAAATTACACGAGATTTATCTGTATCGCAAAGGAGCTCAAGGTCTACAAGGGCGCAGACAGAATAAGCGTTATGACCAGCCTTTCGCACGAGCCCGGCTCGCTCAATAGAATACTCAGCAGATTTTCTGCTCTTGGACTAAACCTTACCAAGATCGAGTCAAGACCTATCGCAAACGCTGATTTTGAATTTATGTTCTACTTCGATTTCGAGGGAGATATCAGAGATAAGACGGTCGAGAACGCTATCGGAGATCTCGAGAGCGGTTCGGACAAATTCGTCTTCCTTGGAAGCTACAAAGAG
>JAZQYC010000089.1:0-2286 GCA_045633285.1 Clostridia bacterium
CACAAAATAGAAATAAAAATAGGGAAGTAAAACTTCCCTATTTTTGTTTCTCACATAGAGTGAGTAATGCTTGGAGCTACTGGCCGGACTTGAACCGGCGACCTGCTGATTACGAATCAGCTGCTCTACCGACTGAGCCACAGTAGCAAGCCTTAATATGATAATATAAGGCGTGATTTTTGTCAAGTGAATTGCAAATAAATTTTTCCTTTTTACTTCGACAGATCAAAAATTTCCTTGATATGAGCCGTGGTGAGAGTTATCGTGCTCTCCACCGTCTTTTTGCCACCAAAGGTGCAGTGCTCTGCAAGCGTTTCCGTTTTGTCACCGTCTACTCCAAGCTCGGACAGCGTAGAGGGCATTCCGATCTCTTTGAAAAAGTCTGCCATTGCCTCTATTCCCTTAACCGACGCGCTTTCGTCGTCCTCGTCTACGACGTTCCACACGTTCCTTGCAAAGCGAGCAAATCTCGAGGTGTCGTATTTGTAAACATATTTTGCCCATGCAGGGAAAAGCACGGCAAGTCCTGCTCCGTGAGCAACGCTGTCGTATAGACCGCTGAGCGCGTGCTCTAGTTGATGAACGGCAAGATAGCCCTTTCTACCACACGAGGTCAAACCGTTGTGCGATAAGCTCGACGCCCACATGATCTCTGCTCTTGCCTCGTAATCGCAAGGGTCTTTCATTACCATTTTGCCTGCCTTAACGACTGATCTCAGCAAGCCCTCTGCTAAGGTATCGGTAAGCTCGGTCGGAGGAACGGGAGTAAAATATCTTTCCATGGTATGAGACATGATATCAACTATTCCGCAAGCAGTCTGATACGGGCTGACGGTATATGTCAGCTCGGGATTCATAACGGCAAAAAGACATCTGTTAAGCTCCGTGCCAAGACCCTTTTTAATACCCTCGTCAAGATTGGTGATAACGGCGCTGGAGCTCATCTCGCTACCCGCCGCCGAATGAGTAAGAATACAACCCACAGGGAGAGCCTTTTGGGGCGTCTTTCTACCCATTGCGTAGTCCCATACGTCGTCGTTTGAGAGTGCCCCGATAGCGGTGAACTTACAAGAGTCTATAACGCTTCCGCCACCGACTGCAAGTATCATTTCAACGCCCTCTTTCTTTGCAATACTTATTGCTTCTCTTACAAAGGATAGCTTGGGATTAGGCTCAACACCACCGCACTCCACGACCTCTACGCCGTGCTCGGCTAAGGAATTTATCACCAAATCGTATAGACCGCTTCTCTTGATAGAGCTTTTTCCATACTGCATCATAATTTTTTTGAAGCCGTAGGAGGATACTATCTCACCGATTCTTTTCTCCTCTCCCTTGCCGAAAAACACCTTGGTCGGAGTATTATACATAAAATTCAACATAATTACAAAACGTCTCCTATACGAACGTGGGTTATTTTCTTAGGTAGAGCCTTCTTTGCAGAAATGCCGAGAACGTACTCTCCCTCTCTGAATATAGCTATTTTGTGTCCGTCTATCTCGTATACGTTATCGGAAATTCGCGACGGAGCGATCTCCTTGAGCTTAGTGGATATACCTCGTCCGCTTTCTTTGAGCCAAGCCTCCTTGATGACCCATTGAGTGATAGCAAGAATATCCTTGTTTTCGCTCTCTTCAAAGCTCAAAAGCTCATTTTCATCAAGAAATCTCTTGACTGCGCTTTTGGGAACGGGTCTTATTCTTTCAGCGTCCACACCGACAGGAATATCGGATACTGCGCACGCAACAAGCCCCGTCGTGTGCGTGAGCGATATCTCTACGCCCTCTACGTAAGGCTTACCACGTGGGGTGAAGCGCAGGCTGTCTAATAGCTCGCCACGACCCTCTTTTTTCAAGCAATAAGCAAGCAAAAGATAACAAAGCGCCGATCTGTCGCGGGCTTTTCCCTTTCTTTTCATAATGCGTTCAATAACGGTTTTAGGCAATACCAGTCTTGCAACGTCAAACGCCTTGTCGATACTTTTATCCTCTCTGAGATAATAAAGCTTCATCGTAGCTCTCCCTTGCCTCTTCTAAAAATCTGCGATAGTTATCCATCAATATCTTGTCGCCTACGAGGCGTATTCTTCTGCCAAAAATCGTTATCCATGAATAAAAAGTCGGAGAATCGTGCACGTTCACACGAAATCTGACCTTGTCTCCCTCTTTTGTGAAATGGACCTTTGATCCGAACTTGTCAAGCACGACGTCCACCATAGAAGCGTCCGCCAAAAATTCAGCTACCCTCTTTTGTCCGTTAAACATATCGAACAGCTCGCTTTTGTAG
>JAZQYC010000090.1:0-2474 GCA_045633285.1 Clostridia bacterium
AAAGCAACTATATATTCGCATAAGCGAATTTGAATTATAACGAACTATCGTTCGCATTATAACGCCTAACGGCGCATTATAGCAACTTCGTTGCATTAGCTTTGTTGGAATTTTCTTTATTCAGAATTTTGAAAATTAGTCGTAACTACTTTATTTAGACCTAAAATTCGCAAGAATTTGATTATAATTCGAGCGTAAGCGTGTTATAATGTTAAGACTTAACTACATAAAAGACTTCTTGCTTTTCAGACTTGTCGATTTTTCAATAATTTAATCAAAGAGAAATATATCATATTAACGAAGCTGATGCATCATTTTTATCGTATATCGTTTATTGACAACGTAAGGAAGTTTGTGTTAAAATGATAAAAAAAGGAGATATATTATGGCAAACGTTTGTGTAATCACGGGTGGCGGTAGCGGAATGGGTTTAGAAACCGCTAAATTTATGCCAAAAGACAAAATAATAGTTATTTCGGGTAGAACTTTATCTAAGCTTGAAGGTGCGATAGAGCAACTTAAAGCGTGCGGTTTCGTTGCTTATGCTAAGACGTGTGATACCTCGAATAGAGATAGCGTAAAGGAACTCGTCTCGTTCGCTCAGTCCTTAGGCGAAATCAAGAACGTAATCAACTGCGCAGGAGTTTCACCTGCTATGAATGGCACGCCTGAAAAAATCTTGAGAATCAATGCATTGGGAACGGTATACGTTAATCAAGAATTTTCAAAGGTAATGAATCCCGGTAGTGTTATCGTTGACGTATCTTCAAATTCTGCATACGTTTTACCGTCTTTCATTATTCCTAAAAAGGCTTACAAGCTTGCCGAGACTGATGAGGCTAAATTTTTGAAAAAGCTTTTAAAAAGATCAAATCTTGCAAAGGGTGATTATCAAAGAAAAGGTTTTGCTTATTCTCTTTCTAAAAATTTCGTTGTATGGTACGCGCAAAAGTGCGCCTTTGAATATGGGCTGAAGGGTATTCGCGTAGTGTCGCTTAGTCCCGGACTCATTGCTACGGACATGGGTAATTTGGAAAAAGAAGAAGGTGGCATGCTTATTCCTTTTTCGGCAGAAGAGAGAATGGGAAAGCCCGAGGAATTGGGTTATGCGCTTGCTACGGTTGCAGACGAGAGAAACGGCTATCTTGCAGGGGTTGACGTTCTTTGTGACGGTGGTTCTACTAACGGCATGAAAGTCTTTAAAAAAGGAAAATAAATCAGGGTCAAGTCTGAGATATTTTTGCTTTGAAGAATATTGATTTTTTAACTACCTAGGCTACTATCATAAAAACATTATTATATGATACAGGATATATTGCCACACGTATACGACGTTAAGTACAAAAGAGCCGAGGCTAAGCCGAGCGATACCGTTTTGGTTTATCGTGAGGGAGCTTTGCTATGCCGAGTAAAGGATGGCTTGGTCAGCTATCCGACGGCAGGAGAGCTGGAGACTGTTTGTCGTGACGTTTACAAAAAAGCGAAATTTATGTTCGTTATCGACGGTGAAAATTTTTTCGAGATTCAAAAAGAGGAAATAGAGCCGTTTTCAGATTATAAGTACGTACCAAAGCGTGAGTTTCGTACGCTTTCGCCTGATTATCTCGTTTTTGCAGGGGTAACGGGCTTCCACGTTCACGAATGGTACGTAGATACAAGCTTTTGCGGTAGATGCGGAGAAAATATGAAGGGCTCGAGCCTTGAGCGCGCTATGGTTTGTCCTAAGTGTGGAAAGACGTATTATCCACAGATCTGCCCGAGCGTAATCGTTGGAATTATAGACGGAGATAGACTGCTTCTCACTAAATACTCCGCAAGTCATTCCCGTCACACCAATTTTGCTCTCGTCGCAGGCTACGTTGAGGTAGGAGAGAGCTTCGAGGATACGGTAAGAAGAGAGGTAATGGAGGAGGTTGGACTTAAGGTCAAAAATATTCGCTACTACAAGAGTCAGCCGTGGCCTTTTTCAAATACTCTGCTTGCAGGATATTTTTGTGACGTTGACGGTAGTACAGAGCTGAAGATCGATCAGGACGAGCTTTCGACAGCCGTATGGATGAATCGTGAGGATATTCCCGAGGCAAGCACTATAAGCCTGACGGGTACGATGATGAACGCTTTTAGAAAAAAGGAGCAAATCTAACCTATTTTGCGAAAAAGCTTGCAATAGCAGTCAAAAAAGTTTGCTTTTTTTCGGGTGCTATGATAATATAATAAGGCAATAATATAAAAGCAATGACAAGAAATAGTAGATTACTTGGATATTTCAGAGATGCGACGGTTGGTGTGAGTCGTGATTGATAGGTAGTCGAACCCGTCTTCGAGCTGTGAACCGAACGAATTCAAGTAGGCTTCAACGGGCTTCTCCCGTAATAGAGAATGGTACTTGTACCGATGAGTGCGGATTTATCCGAAATTAGGTGCTAACACGGACTTTTTGTTCGCCCTAAACTGATTATTTAGTTTAGGGCTTT
>JAZQYC010000091.1:0-7172 GCA_045633285.1 Clostridia bacterium
TTCCTAAGACCGCTTGGCCTCCGACTTTACCCGTTCCACCGCATTTAGAGCAGGTATGATAACTCGTGCCACCCTTTGCTCCCGTGCCGTGACATTCAGAGCATTCCTCCGTTCTTGATACGGTGATCTCTTTTTCCGCGCCGAAAAACGCCTCTTTAAAGGTAAGTACGAGATTGATAGTGATATCGTCACCGTCAACTCGAGCAGACTGACTACGTCTACCCCCTCCGCCGAACGCTGAGAATATGTTAGAAAAGATATCGTCGAAGCCACCCGAGAATCCACCGCCGAAGCCCGATCCACCGAAACCGCCCATCGGACCGTCCTCAGAGCCGTAATTGTCGTAATTAGAACGCTTTTCCTTATCAGAAAGCACGCTATAAGCGTGGTTTACGTCCTTGAATTTGGCTTCAGCCTCCTTTCTTTCCGCTTCTGGTGCGGTGCTGAACTTGTCGGGGTGGTATTTTTTTGCGAGGTTGCGGTATGCAGTCTTGATCTCTGCGTCACTTGCGCTTTTTGAAACTCCGAGAATACCGTATAAATCCTTATTGTCCATATAATTCTCCAAAAAGCAGAGGGACTTGCCCTCTGCTACTGTAGATAAATATCTTAGTGAATGTCGGGATTATCGAATCCGCCTGCATTGGGGTCTTGACCTGCTGCGCCCTCCTGCTGAGCCTGCTGATAAAGCTTAGAGAATATGGGGTTAGCTACGTTTGAAAGCTTCTCGGTAGCAGCCTTGAGCTTCTCTACGTCGTCCGTATTTGTCTCTGATTTTGCTTCCTCGATAGCCTTTTTGAGGGTCTCCTTGTCCTCGTCGGAGATCTTGTCTCCGCTCTCGTTCAAGGTCTTTTCCATAGCGAAGATGAGCTGATCAGCGTTGTTTTTAGCTTCAACAGCCTCTTTACGCTTACGATCCTCCTCTGCGTATTTTTCAGCCTCTTTTACTGCTGCCTCGATATCGCTTTCGGTGAGGTTAGACGAGCTCGTTATAGTTACGCTCTGCTCCTTGCCCGTTCCCTTGTCCTTTGCCTTAACGTTAACGATACCGTTAGCGTCGATATCAAAGGTAACCTCGATCTGAGGTATTCCACGAGGAGCTGGAGCAATACCGCTAAGCTCGAATCTACCAAGCGTCTTGTTGCCTGAAGCCATCTCTCTTTCACCCTGAAGAACGTGAATGTCTACCGAGGTCTGATTGTCAGCAGCGGTCGAGAATACCTGCGATTTGCTGGTAGGAATAGTGGTATTTCTGTCGATAAGCTTGGTGAATACTCCGCCGAGAGTCTCGATACCGAGAGAAAGAGGAGTAACGTCAAGAAGAAGAACGTCCTTTACGTCACCTGAGAGAACGCCTGCCTGAATAGCAGCGCCGAGAGCAACGCACTCGTCGGGGTTGATTCCCTTATAGGGCTCTTTTCCTGTAAGATTCTTAACTGCCTCGATAACGGCAGGAATTCTGGTAGATCCACCAACGAGAACTACCTTGGATATCTCGCTTGAGGAAAGCCCTGCATCAGAAAGCGCCTGACGAACGGGTCCCTCGGTCATTTTTACGAGGTCCGCGGTAAAAGCGTCGAATTTTGCTCTCGTGATATCCATATCAAGATGCTTAGGTCCGGTAGCGTCTGCGGTTATGAAGGGAAGATTTACCGTGGTCTTGGTAACGCCCGAAAGCTCGATCTTAGCCTTTTCAGCAGCTTCCTTGATTCTCTGCATAGCGGTCTTGTCCTTAGAAAGGTCAATACCGTCCGTTCTCTTGAACTCGTCTACGATATAGTTCATTACCTTAAGGTCAAAGTCGTCTCCACCGAGCTTGTTGTTACCGCTGGTAGCAAGAACCTCGAATACTCCGTCTCCAAGCTCGAGGATAGATACGTCGAACGTACCACCACCGAGGTCGTATATAAGGATCTTCTGATTCTTTGCCTCTTCCTTGTCAAGTCCGTATGCAAGAGCAGCTGCCGTAGGCTCGTTGATTATACGAAGAACCTCAAGTCCTGCGATCTTTCCTGCGTCCTTGGTTGCCTGACGCTGGCTGTCTGAAAAGTATGCAGGTACGGTGATAACTGCCTGTGATACACTCTGACCAAGATAAGCCTCAGCGTCTGCCTTAAGCTTAGCAAGGATCATAGCCGAGATCTCCTGAGGTACGTAGTTCTTGTCACCGATAGTTACCTTATAGTTAGTACCCATCTCTCTTTTGATAGAGGTAACGGTACGGTCGGGGTTAGCAACAGCCTGACGCTTAGCTACCTGACCTACAAGTCTCTCCCCGTCTTTAGAAAATCCTACTACCGAAGGAGTAGTTCTGTTTCCCTCGGGATTGGGTATTACTACTGCCTCACCGCCTTCCATAACGGCTACGCATGAGTTCGTCGTTCCTAAGTCTATTCCGATAATTTTTGCCATGATAATATATCTCCTTTTGAATTATTTACTTACTTTAACCATACTGTATCTGAGCACCTTGCCCTTAAAGGTATATCCCTTTTGGAATACCGCAAGCACCTTGCCCTCTTCCACTCCGTCCTGCTCTTCCTGCATAACGGCGTTGTGATATTCGGGATCGAAATCCTCTCCCTCTGCCTTTATCTCCTCTACACCGTTAGACTTCAAAGCGTCGCTCATCTGTCTGACTATAAGCTCTACGCCCTTTTTGTCCGCCTCGTCAACGACCTGTGCGTACGCTCTTTCAAGATTATCCATGACCTCGAGCATAGAAACTATCACGTCTCCTGCTCCGTCACGTCTTGCTCTTTGCACGCTGTCTGCGTTACGCTTTCTGAAATTGTCAAAGTCTGCCTGTGAGCGCATCCAACGATCTTTGTAATCGTCACGCTCAGCGGTAAGCTTTTCAATTTCCTCTGCGTGCGCGGACTTTTTCTTCTTGGGCTTCTCCTCAACGGGAGTTTCAGTTACCTTTTCTTCGTCCATACCTGCTCCTTATTCGTCTTCGTTAAGTGTTTTCGTAATATAATTAAGCACCGAAACGACCTTGTCGTAGTTCATTCTGGTAGGTCCTATGACTCCAACTTGACCTATTTCCTTACCTCGTACGGTGTACTTTGCGCTGATGACCGAGCAATCTGTATCCGATCCCTCGGAATCGATCTTGACCGTAAGCTCTATCGGGCTTCCCTCAAGGGCAAGAGCCTCGTCGTCTCTTTCCATAAGAGCGGACAGCTTCTCCTTGGTGTCTATCACCTCGAGAAGATTACGCACCTTGCTAATATCCTCTTGATATTCGGGATAATCAAGTATCTTTCTCGAGCCCTCGAGATAAACGTCGTTGCCGTGAGCGCTGTTACGCTTTATCATCTCGATAACGTTTTCAAATAGAGACCTAAATCTGTTAAGCTCTCCGCTTACCATCTCGTCAGGCATAACGATCTCCCCAAGCGACTTGCCCGAAAAGATATTATTCAAAAGATCTCCTGCTACCTCGACGTAGGTATCTCCGACGTCAACAGGCAGATTGACCACGTTGTCACGGATAATTCCTGAATCGGTAATAACTATAAGTAGAGCTGTTCCGTCCCTTAAATCAACGAGACGCACCTCTCTTATTACGACCGAATCGACCTCTTTCAACAAAATGACCGAGGTATAATTGGTAATATCGCTGATGACCTTGGCAGTACGCTTGACTATATCCTCTACCTTGACGATCTTGCTGTCAAGATACTCTTTTATATGATGCATTTCAGAGGGGGACAGATTTTTCTTCTGCATGAGCTTGTCAACGTAAAGCTTGTACGCTTTAGCAGAGGGAACTCTACCGCTCGATACGTGAGGCTGTACGAGATACCCCATATCCTCTAATGCAGAAAGCTCACTCCTTATAGTTGCAGGAGAGAGCATGGGAAGGTATTTCTGCTGAATACCCTTACTGCTGACGGGCTCGGCGTTTGCGATATACTCGTCCACAACAGCGTGCAATATTTTGATTTTTCTGTCGCTTATTCCGCTCATTTTACCCTAAATTTTGTCACTCGGACCTTTTGAGTGTTAGCACTCGAAGCTTTTGAGTGCTAACACTTTACATTATACGCAGGTATCAGAAATTGTCAACCTTTTTTGGGGTGTTTTTTTACTTTTCTTCATTTTCTTTTTTTGTCAGTCCGCTTATACAGAAGAACACGCCGAGAGCTATTAAAAATATTCCAAACCCTACTCTCAATATCCTTTCTTCTGCGTGCATAGCAAGAAAAGATCCCAAAACGGCAGATACAGTTGCCGGAATTATCATATACAAAAGCCCCTTCCATTTAACGAGCCCCTCTCTTGAGTGCATAATGAGAGCTACCGTTGCCATCGGCAAAAAGCTTACGAGATTAAGTCCCTGAGCTTCCTTTTGTCCTATACTGAGAAATATCGTCAAAAGCGGTATAAGTAGCGTTCCTCCGCCCATACCCATACCGCCAAGAATGCCTCCAAGCACTCCTGACAGGGCGTACCATATTACCATATCAGCTTAATACCTCCTATTACCATTACGACAGAGAATATCACGCAAAGAGCCTTGCCCGACAGCTTTTTCAAAAACAAGCTTCCAAGCACCCCGCCAACCACGAAGCCTATCCCAACAGGCAATCCCGTATCAAGAGAATATACGCCGTTTAAAATATAAACTACTCCGCTGACCACAGTAAGAGGAAGAATGACGGCAATAGCCGTTGCGTGAGCCTCTTTTTCGGAAAGTCCACCTGCGTAGACGAGAAGTGGTACGGCGAGCATACCTCCTCCACCACCGAAAAAGCCCGACAAAAAGCCCACGACTAAGCCTCCGAGGGCAAATAATACTTTCTTTTTTACGTTTTTTTGTTTTTTTTGATTTTCCATAACAATAGTCTTTGCAAAAAATTTCAAAAAACACCAATTTTATTTGCTATTGTTTTGTTTTTATTATATAATAATCTAGTATGTTAATACTTTAACAAATAATGTATAAGGTGATTGAAGATGAGAAACCAGAAAAAGAACAAATTTTTCAGACTTTCGGCATTGCTAGTACTCGTGCTCGTTCTTTCGTTTGCTCTTATTGCGTGCGGTGATCCCATAGATCCCGACAACGGCGACGATGGCGAAACGGTAACTGAGACCGTACTCCCCGTCAAAAACGGAAACTTTGAGTATACTACCGGCACCAGCAACCCCAAGACCCCCAAGAACTGGTCCTTTGGCACGGGCTATACTCTTAGCTCGGACGACGACGTTCACGTTTATAACGGCGTTATCAAGGTTACCGAAGACGGATACGACGCAGACGCTTACAAGACCTCTGCTAACCCCGGTCAAAAGGGTGACGACGGATACGTTTTGATGATCAACAACGTCAACCTGTATTCAGCATCGTACACCTCGGATACCATATCGCTCGATAAGGGCAAATATTATCAGCTTACCGTCTACGTTAAGACCAAGTTTGCTGAGGGCAACACGAGCGGAGCTTATATCAGCCTTGAAAACGACGGTAACACCCGTACCTTCAAGTCCTTTGAGAAGATAACCGATAGTGATTGGACCGCTTACTCGTTCTGGCTCGAGGGTAGCAAGACCGCAAACACCTCTGTTAAGCTCGTTCTTGCTAACGGTGACGGTGGAAAGACCTCCACGGACAGAGCTCTCGGAGAGGTATTTTTCGATAGCGTTACGCTTACTGAGAAAACTGAGGCTGAGTACGCTAGCGCATCAAACGGAGACAAAACGGCAATCTACTCCTTCGGCACGGTTCGCAACGCTGACTTTACCGAGACCTCGATAGATACCGTTGAAAATAAGCCCGTTACTCCTTACGACTGGACGAGCTACGTAGGTCGTGACGATAACGGCTCGTCTATTGCTCCTACCGTTGGTCTTACCCGTGGCGTAATCAATACAAAAACCTACAAGCCCTCTTCAGGCTTCCTTGCAAAAAAGGCTGAAGGCTCTGACGAATACGTCAACAAGATTACCACCAAAGACGGAGCTTTGGACGATAATCTCCTTATGATCTATCTTTCCAACGAGGACTCCCCCTCTGCATATTCTTATTATTCAAACGCAATCACCTTTGAATACGACAAAATATACAAGCTTACCTTTGACGTTCGTACTCTCGGAATCAAAGCAAACAGCGGAAACGACGCAGACAAGGGCGTTACCATTAAGCTTGGCGAAAGCATAGTTCTTTTTGAGAACCTCAACACCGCAGGCGAATGGGTAACCTACGAGACCTATATCTACGGCTCGGCTACTCAGTCCAAGAGCGAATCGCTCTATTTCTGGCTTGGACAGGGTCACGCTAACGACACCGACGATTTCGTATCGGGCGCAGCTTTCTTTGACGGAATTACTCTTACCAAGATTGACAAAACCGCATACGACAACGCTGACGATACTAAGGACACCGTTTGCAAGTACTCCATGGTATCTGAGAACATTCTCCCCGTTTCGGCGTTTGAAGCATCAAGCGAAAACGCTCCCAAGTATTGGACAAGCGGAGACGAGGGATTTGCAGAGAATCACGGTGACGCTACCACCCGTAAGGCAAGAGTATACTCAATAAACCTTGCTGATTACGATGCTAAAAAGGAAGCTCTCGAGCTTACCGCATCTAACCCCGGCAAAGCAACCGTAAATCACGGTGACGGAAAAGCGCTCGTTCTTTACAACAAGACCGCGCAGGCATACTCTACCACCTTTAATCAGGATCTTTCCATAGTAAAGAATCTTTCATATCGTCTCTCCTTCTGGGTAAAGACCGAGGGTATCGTCAAGGGAAGCGGTGCAACCGTTGCTCTTATGAACGTTTCAGGTGACGAGGACGTTACGGCTACCTCCCTCTCCTCTATCAATACCGAGGTATTCGACGAGGACGGAAAGGTTACGGGTAACGAATGGCAAGAGATAGTATTCCTTATTCAGGGTAATCAGATCGAGGCTAAGAAGGTATCTCTCAAGGTGTCACTCGGCTCAGGCGATATGTACAATCCCTCATATCTTTCGGGTACTGTATTTATGAGCAATATGTATCTTGAGGAGATCACCTACAGCGAATACACCTCGGCATCTACCTCTACTACCTTAGGCAAGCACTCGTTCCGCTCGACCGAGTCAGTCAATATCACCAACGGCAACTTCAACAACGTAGACGTTGACAAGAGTGAGCTTGACGCAAGTGGAAGCTT
>JAZQYC010000092.1:0-4213 GCA_045633285.1 Clostridia bacterium
CGAATACGAAAAGTTCACGTGATCGAATACGATCTCTCCGTTTTCGACCTGAAGTCCCTCCTCTGCATTTTCATCGCTGATATCAGGTACTTCGTCAAAAATCTCTTTGATACGATTGATAGAAGCTCCTGCTATCGTGAACATCATAACGTTCATTCCAAGCATAGTCAAAGACATCAGTATCTGCGTTCCGTAGGTCAAAAAGCTCGTCAGCTCTATAGTGTTGATACCGCCTGCCACGACAACGTTACCGCCAAGGATAACTATTGCTATGGTGGTTGCATACATTACGAGCTGTACGACAGGCATATTGAATATGATCGTTTTTTCAGCCTTTGCCTGAGCAGCTCTTACCTGCTCGGAAGCGTCCTTAAATTTCTCTTCCTCAAAATCCTCTCTCACGAAAGCCTTGACTACTCTCATGCTGACAAGATTTTCCTGAATGGTCTGATTAAGATGATCAAAGCGCTTAAGCATAGCCTTAAATCTTGGGTGAGCCTTGCTCATTACCATATACATACAAAAGGCAAGTATGGGAACTACAACCACGAATATAACGGCAAGCTCAGCGTTTTGAACAAAAGCAAGGGTAGATGCAGATATCAGCATCAAGGGCGAGCGCACCATCATTCTGATACACATCATAAACGCCATCTGAGTATTCTGTACGTCGGTGGTGAGTCTGGTGACTATGGAAGCGGTGGTGAATTTGTCCGTATTCTTGAAGGAAAAATCCTGTACCTTTTCAAATAAGCTCTGACGGAGATTCTTGCCAAATCCCGTGCTAGCCTTAGATGAATATCTTGCCGAAAGTATACCGCAAAGCAACGCAAAAAAGGCGCAACCGATCATAATAAGACCCACGGTCGTTACCTTTTGCATATTACCCTCTTGCAGACCGTCGCCTATATAGGTCATAAGAAAGGGTATTGCAACCTCTGCAAGTACCTCGCCTACCATAGTGAGCGGTGCAAGTATGGTCTCTTTAAGATACCCCTTAGTGAAAGGGAATAGTCTCTTGATCATTCCGTTTTTGCCTCCGAAAAAACCGTATTATAGTATAACAATTATGCCTTACCGATTTATTGTATCACAAAAAAGAAAGAAGCGGAAATATTTTTCCGCTCTTTCCTATGTTTTTTGAAATTATATTCTATTTCGTTACGTAGATCACGCCAAGCGTTCCCGGTCCGCAATGCGCTCCGATAACAGGTCCTACGGGATCACACCATATCTCAAGCTCCTCGCCGTAATGCTCACGGAGTTTTGCGATAAACGCCTCCGCCTTATCGGGAGCGTCAGCATGCACCACGGTAAGAGGAACAGACGTATCAAGGTCGCTCTGGAATATTGCGTTGAGCATATATTCGTATGCCTTTTTGTTTCCCTTTGCCTTGGTTGCTACGTCAATCTTGCCCTCATCGGTGATTTTGAGCACGGGCTTAAGCTGAAGAATGTTACCAAAGGTAGCAGCCGCAGGGCTGATTCTTCCTCCACGCTTCAAATACACCAAATCGTCAACCGAGAAATTGCAATAGACCTTGGATCTCAATGACTCAAGATACTTAACGGTCTCCTCTACCGAATGACCCTCTCTTGCGTATTTTGCTCCGAGGTATACCTGTATGCCTGCGCCCATAGATATACTGAGAGTATCAAAGCGTGTGTACTTAGCCTCGGGATATTTCTCCGAAAGCTCACGGATAGTCATATCGAGATAATTAAAGGTAGCGCTCATGTTGCTCGAAAAGGCAATATAGAGCATCTCCTCGCCTGCTTCAAAAAAGGGCTCGAAGAACTCACGGTAGTACTCACCGTTCTGAGCTGCGGTCGAAACCTTAGCCCCCTTTCTCATTTTGTCAAAGAACTCCTTAGAATTCTCTATTCTACCAAGCTGATAAAAAGCCTCCTCGCCGTCAACGATATAAGGCATTTCAATAAGTTTCAGATCAAGCGCGTCCGCTCTGGTATACCAAAGCTCGCAATCAGAATCGCAAATAAGTATCATATCTTCCTCCAAATATCTTTAGTTGCGTTAAGTTATTATACTATAATTCACGTGGGCTTGGCAAATATTTTAGCCTAATTTCAAATATTAAATTTGACACGTGCAAAACTTTGTCCCCTTTACGTAATACTATGCGCACCTCTTTCATATAATGCAAGGAGGTGATAATATGAAAAACGAACGGCAAAATACCTATTCTCTTCTTATTGAAAACGGCACGGTCGAGATCAAAGGGATCACGGGTGTCGCGCATTACTCCGAAAAGGAGCTTTGCTTTGTCTTAAACGGGGGAACGCTCAATATCGCGGGAAGCGGACTCAATATGGAAAGTCTAAACGTTGAGGGAGGCTTTGCTCTCGTTAAGGGCGAGGTTTCCTCGGTCAAATACAAAAAAGGCGCTATTTCCCTTCTCAAAAAGCTCTCCCGATGAGTATCGATATCGTCCACACCCTTACCCAACCCCAAATAGCGCTCGTGGCGCTTTTGTGGGGAGCAGTCACGGGAGCAATATGCGCGCTTATCAAGCTGCCCTATTTTTCAAAAAGCAGAATAGCTACGATCCTCACCGATATTCTCTCCTCTACCCTTTTCGGCGTGAGCTATATCGGATCGTGTTTATATAATTCCTTGGGCGTAATATGGGTATATACCCTGCTATCGTTTAGCCTAGGGTGGCTTATTTCGTATTTAATATCCAAAAAGCTCATTAAGCTTTTTCTCTCTTCCATAAAAAAGCTCTCTATCTTTTTGCGCTCTCTCGACAAAGAAGCATAGCGAGTATAATGCGTTTGCCAGCAAACGCATCGCAAAACAAAAAAGCAAGCTACCGGCAATTAGAGCGTTATACTCTTGCCTGACAGCTTGCTTTTTGTAATTCACGTAAAGAATATTACTATTCCTCGTCTATTTCCTCGTCCTCTTCGTCTTCCTCATCCTCGTCGAAATCGTCCTCGTCTCCCTCTACGAAATCAAAATCATCGTCAGGGTTGTTGACGTCGTCAAAGGACTCCTCGTCCTCGTCGTCCCATTCGTCGTCTTGTAGCTGAGAAAGCGAAAGACCGTTTTCATCCCAATCGTCGTCGCTACCCGACAGCTCCGTCGAATCCTCGTCAGCAGGCTCGTCGATGTATTCTCTGAGCCAACCGTCCTCGTTGTCGCTATCTCTATCGTCGCCCTTATCCGAGCGCTCTGCAAGACATTGCTCGCACATCTCGTCCGAGGGATTCATATAATTCTGCTTGCAAACGGGGCAAAGAACGAGATCGTCGTCCTCGAGCTCGTCAACGAGAAGAGTCGCTCCCTCCATCTTTAGCTCAGCCTTGCAAACGTCGCAAAGTCCTTGATCGTTCTTTATCCAGTTAAGGTCACAACGTGGACACTTAATATATTCGCCCATACAGGTTCTCCTTTTTGCTTTTCCAAAGTCGCATATATTATATTTATTTGTATGGCATTTGTAAACCGTTTTGACATACTTTTTTAAAAATTTTTCAAAAGTATGCAATTTTTTAAACGAGCAAAAATTTTTCCCTTATGAATAATCGTTGAAAGCTCTCCAAAACCGCTGAATTAGCCGATTTTTCCACCTCGAATGTGCACAACTTCCCTAAAATGTGGATAAATCTGTGGATAAGTCCGTGTATTTATACATTTATTAACAAAATATTCAATTTTTCGATATTTGCATTTTTGTCGGAATTTCGAGCAGTTTTTCGGTAATTTCTCTGCGTTTATACTATCTAAAATTCAGTTTATAGAAAAATTGTTGATCTTTATTTCCACAGTCTTCAAATTAGTATAAATCGCGCCTTCACTCACCACAATACATAAATCCCGCAAAGGTCACCTCGTCCCATAGATCTTTTAATAGTCTACCCTCGATATTTGCTTTTTCTATAAATTCCGCTACCGATTTATAAGTTTGCAAGCTTTCAGGTATCTTGTCCTCAAAAAACTCAACTATTCCGTCTGCGTCAAGGACAGAATCTATTTCTCTTTCTTTGTCTCTATAAAAAAATACTCCGTAGTTCTTGCCTTTATATTTAAGCGTCATTTCGCTATAAAATTTCATTCCGTTTACAAACTCTTTAAACGTCGCCTTGAATGGCAATCCTTTTTTGTATTGCTCTCTCGCCGTAGTTGGCGTAACGAGCATAGGATAGCTCACTCCAATATCCCTTTCAAAGCCAAGTCGGATCGTAGCCA
>JAZQYC010000093.1:0-4760 GCA_045633285.1 Clostridia bacterium
ATCAGTCAGAGAGCTTGTAAATCCATGGCGTGCATTTGCTGTTAATGATGAAAGTGCAACGATAATGTATAGTTATCCCGAAGGAAAGTATAGACCGTATATTCCTATTACGTATGCTGAAGAAAGCATGCATGGCTTTGAATATCAGTTTGCAGGATTACTCTTTTCGGAAGGATTGTATGAAAAAGGACTCAAGGTAGTTAAAAGCGTGCGCGATAGGTATGACGGGCGTAAACGTAATCCATGGAATGAGATGGAATGTGGCTCAAACTATGCACGATCAATGGCAAGCTTTGCCCTGCTTCCGATTATAAGTGGATTCAAGTTTGACTTACCCAAAAAGATGATTGGATTTAAACCAATTAAAAAAGGAAATTTTTCAGCATTTTTCAGTGTTGGCACGGCGTATGGTAAAATGGAAATAACAGATAAATCCTTGAATATCACTCTTTTGTATGGCTCACTTGACTTAAATACTTTGAAAATTCCTGATGAAAAGGTTGCCAAGACACTTATATTAGATGGAAAAAGCTACAACTTTGGTCAAAAGGGTGATAGCTTGAAGTTTGATGATATTATAATTAAAAAAAGCGTGAAAATTTTATTTTAAAATATAATTCACCAAATAAGTAAAAAAAGATACTGAAAATAGTATCTTTTTTTATATTTTATTTCTTAATTCTGAGATCGTCACCCGTGATCTTTTTGGCAATTGTGTGTTTTTTGTGGAATAGCCTTGAGAAAACTCTTTCGCCATATCTATCAAGTAGATTATCAGCATCGAGATTGGTCGAAAAGATGGTATGTAGACCGTGCTCCATTCGATGAGACATTATAGAATATAGGTAATCTATACTGACGTTTTTGCGGATAGGCTCTGTGCCAAGATCGTCAATAATTAAAAGATCGGAGTTCATCAAGCCGTCTATGTAATTATTTCTCACGTCGATAGGAGAGGTGTGATATTTCAAAACGAGATCGTTGAACTCAAAGGCTGATAGATATAAAACTGAATAACCTTTTTCAAGAATATCGTTTGCGATAGCGCTGATCAGGTAGCTCTTTCCTACGCCCGTAGGTCCGCTAAGGAGTATATTCGTGTGCTTGGTCTTGGGAAATTTCTCACAAAAGACTTGCATCGTGTTATATAGCGAGGTCATGCTTTTTTCTTGCTTAGTTCCGGCAAAGATCTTGAAATTATTATCACCGAATCTGAAATTAAGCGCACCCGTCATACCACAGCTATCCTTTAAGCTATCAATTAACTTTTGCTCAACGCATTTGCATAAAGCTCCGCTTTCAAGATATCCCGTGTCCTTGCAATGATTACATTTGTGCTTAGGCAGAAGATCGGCTTCGGTTATATTTAGCTCACGGAGAGCGTTTTTTCTGATCTTTTTCTGAGCGGCTAGCTCTTTATGCAGCTCCGTAGAGTCCTTTCCAAATACCTCGAGCTTAGCTATTTCGAAATTTAGTCTTTTGATAGCAAGATCAGAGCTTTTGAAATCCTCGTTTTCGCATGCCAAACGATACCTTTGCTCAGCTGCAAGGCTTTGATTAATTCTTTCCGTTTTATAATCCGAAAGGATTTTTTTCAAAGTATCGTTGTTCATTTTTAAATATCCGTCGTATCGAATTCGTCATCAGTAAATAGTACTGCGAGCTGTTCGTCTGAGTATTCTCTTGTAATAAAGCTCTTTGTGTCAGGCGTAGATTTTACGCTTGAGGTGTGCGCTGATGCCTTCTTTGCATCTTCTACGGTCTTAACGTTTTCCTCTCTGAATCTGCTAAGTATCTGATTGATGTAGGGGAAGGGAAGAGACTTGCTCGTCGCAAGACTTGCAGCGTATATAATAACGTCGTCCGAAAAGCCCCAAGAGGTTGACCACGTATTGTAGTAATCTCTGTCTGAGGTAAGAACGGAACGCATACAGCCTGCTTCCTTTAAAATTTTAGCAATTACCTCATCGTTTGAGAGCAGTTGATCAAGATATCTGTTGATGCTCTCGGTAGACACGAGGCCAAGCTTATAAAACTTATTGATAGCAAGGCCAACGCCCTCAAGAGTACGAATGTTTCGTCTGAAGCAGTATTGAGCGATCGTCAAGATAGAATGCTCGTCAAAGCCCTTTTGAGTCCAGGGATTTATGTAGCTTTCCACGATATAATCAAGTGATTCGTAGTATACGCCGATAGTTTTATTGACGTCACGAGCAATCGAGTAGAGAGACTCTCTGTGCGCTTTGTAGTCTTTCATCTCCTTAGGCGTATAGAGGTTTAGTCTGAAATAGTTATCAAGAAGCTTATCAAGCTTTTTCATTCCACCTTTTTTGTTGCATTGCTTAGCCGCAAAAAGTATGGAATTGAAATCAAAGCCCCAGCTTTTTGTCCATTTGATATAATATTCTCGATCCTCAAGATCACCCGTGATCTTTCTGCCGAGAGCAGAAAGTATAGCTTTGATATTATCCGAGGTAGCCTCGTATTCCTTAAGCTTCTCTTCTACGTCTGCGCAGGTCTTGACTCCACCGTTTGCCCAATCTTTTGCAACTGCAATCACGTAGGGGAATCGAATATCAGGTCCTTTCAAGTTAACGCAGTACTGTATGATCATCAGCATTGCCTCAGGCTGAATATGATAGCTCTCGATAACGTTGTAGTATTCGTTGTACTCGTTGGGAGTGATCATTCTTGTAGGGAAGAGCTGTTGAAGAGCAATATTGAAATCGGAATATTTCTCGGGTTTGTATTTTTTAGGGGGAGCGATAGAGGTCTTTACGGGAAGGTATCTTACCTCAAGAGGAGCTTTGCTCGTAATGGTGATAAGTCCTTGTTCTTTCCAATACTCAAATGCGTTCACGACCTCGTCCACACTGATATTAAGTATAGCAGACATAGAATCAAGAGTGTTGTCACGTGCGTTGGGATTGGAGCAGAGATATAGTCCGTAAACGTAGACTTTGACTGCATTTTCCTCAGCGTAAGGTAGGTATTCGCTAACGAACAGATTGTCCAAAAACGTATAGTTGTCTATAAAAGTATCGTTCGTAAATCTGCAAAACGGCATAGCTAAACCTCCTTTTCTTAACGTAAAATGCGTGCATTTGGAATTATAACACAACGGAATTAAAAATTCAAAGGAAAATTTTGAGAAATTTTATTTTTTCAACATCTTGTGGTAGGGGAAAAAATCTAACCTAATCACCTCATCGCAGACAAAATATAATCGATAGTTTTTTGGGTAGATGAATCCTCGAGAGGATTATGATCTATACTTATTTTATCAAGTTCGTTTATTTTTTCGGTAAGGAGATTGCTAGTCAGATTCTCGTCATAAATTACCCTGAATTGTGGATAACTTCCTATTTTTTCTACGTTTTTTAATTGATCTCCACGGGAGGCTTTTTTTGAAAGTGGTATCAAAACGGCTTTTTTTGATAGGGCTATTAGCTCAGATATCGTAGTTGCTCCTGCTCTTGACACGACTATATCGGAGGCTTTATAAAATAAGCCCATTTCGCTCGTATATGGTATGGGATAGTATCCGTAGAGTTTGACAGGCTTTATTACGTTGTTTTTTCCGACTATATGGATAACGTTATAGCTGTCGAGTAGATTGGGTAAAGCGTTCTCTACGGCGTTATTTATATTTACTGCGCCTAAGCTTCCACCCGTGACTAGTATCGTTTTCCTGTTAGATAAATTAAGCTTTTTGAGAGCTTCGCTCTGGGTTAATGGTGAATATAAGCTATCACGGAGCGGAATTCCGACCGACAAGGCGTTTTTATAAGAAGCAGTATCGTTAAAATTTGTTAGAACATACTTTGCGGATTTTGCAACAACCTTATTAGCTAAGCCAAGGGTAGCGTCTGATTCGTGGATGACGTAGGGAATATTTAATTTTTTTGAGGCAAGAGTAACGGGGAGCGATATATAACCTCCCTTAGAAAAAACTACGTCAGGCTTGAGTTTTTTGAGAAGATCCTTACATTCGTTAACGCATTTTGGTAGGTAAAAAGGAATTTTCACATTAGAAAAAAGATTCGTTCTGCTGAACTTAATCGAGTTAATTGAATAAAACGGTATACCCGCTTCCTTCACGAGATCTTTTTCCATACCCTCATCTGAGCCAAGATAATATATATTTTGAAAATGTTTTTTCAAGCTCGGAATAAGAGCAAGACAGGGTACTACGTGTCCTGCCGTTCCGCCACCGCATAAAATAATGGTTTTCATATTGCCTCCGCAATTAGTTTATGTATATTTAGCTAAAATGTTGTATTTTTGAGGAAAAACTCTTGAAAAATTCCTCGTAATGTTGTATTATATCTATAAGGTGAACGATGAATATTCTTGAGCAGATAGTATCATTATTCGTCCATATGGACTTTGCGACCGCAATTCTTTTGATTGTCGGTCTTGTTTGTATCATTGGAAATATTTATCAGCCTGATAACGTTGCCGTTGGCATAATCGGTGGAATTTGTCTTTTTTCAGGCGTTTTGATGAGGGCAATTAATCTGCATGAGGGCGAGAACGTATTTTGCATAATTTTTATTTTGGTTGCGTGCATTTGTATTATCATTTAAGTCGGATCGTAGCCATGTCGTTCTGTGAGCCAAGGAGTTGTTCCTGAGTATTGTCTTCCTAAGACCGCTTGGCCTCCGACTTCGTTTTGATGAGGGCAATTAATCTGCATGAGGGCGAGAACGTATTTTGCATAATTTTTATTTTGGTTGCGTGCATTTGTATTATCATTT
>JAZQYC010000094.1:0-4394 GCA_045633285.1 Clostridia bacterium
TCAAGAAGCGCGCCTGCTGCGCAAACGGCAGATTTTTTGCTCTCGCATCCATATCCCTCGAGAGTAAGTACGCCTAACTGCTTGCATAAGATTTTGCGCGCGTCCTCGTGATCAAAAGCCCATTTGAAATATTTCTGAAAACGAGGCAGACTTCCGTTTTGAACGAGAGGTAGAGAAAGAGACTCTTCTGCCGTCTCGTCGTCAGCTATGATTTCGCTTGGAGAAATGGACGATATAAAATCAATTGCTCTTGATCTTGCACCGTCACCCTCTATCTCAACGAGATTCAACTCACCCGTTGATACGTCGCACCAGCTTATACCGAACTTTCCAGAAACTTTACAAATAGAGAGCAGGTAATTGTTTTTGCTTTCTTCAAGTATATTTTCCTCTACGACCGTTCCGGGGGTTATTACTCTGGTGATCTGCCTGTCGACCATTTTTCCACCGGCCTCTTCGGGAGTGTTCATTTGCTCGCAAATAGCTACCTTGAATCCCCCTTCAATAAGCCTTGAAATATAGGAATCAACGGCATGAAACGGAACACCGCACATAGGCGCTCTTTCCTCTAATCCGCAATCGCGTCCAGTCAGAGTCAGATCGAGATACTTAGATACGGTAACTGCATCGTCAAAAAACATCTCGTAAAAGTCACCGAGTCTGTACATAATAATACAGTCGGTATACTCTTCCTTAAGAGAAAGATAATGCTTCATCATTGGTGACAGCTTATTAACGTCTATATTTTTCATTATTCCTCCAACTTTCCGATAAGAGCTGATGCTCGTACGCTGTTGATTCTTACGGTGCAAAAAGTACCTATTCTATCTACGGGACATTCAAAATTGACCAGTCTTCCCGAATCCGTTCGTCCGCAACAAAAGCCCTCAGTTTTGGGGTAAACGTCCTCGCACAAAACTTCGAATTCCTTGCCGATCAGCTTTTCGCTTTCTTCTTTAACGATACGATTTTGAAGATCTACAAGCTCAACTATACGTCTTTTTTTTATCTCCTCGTCAATTTGCTCAAATGAGTAGGCTTTTGTTCCCTTTCTCATTGAGTATACGAAGGTGAAAGCACCGGAAAAGCGAACCTTGTTTACTATATCGATAGTATCTCTGAAATCGTCCTCGCTCTCTCCGGGGAAACCTACCATGATATCCGTAGTGATTCCGCAATCAGGGATTTTTTTGCGGATATAATCAATGATTTCAAGATATCTTTCTCTCGTGTATCTTCGATTCATAGCGCTAAGCACGCTATTGCTTCCCGACTGAATCGGAAGATGAATATTGTTGCAGATCTTATCAGATGATGCGATAACGTCTATGACCTCTTCGGACATATCCTTCGGGTGTGAGGTCATAAATCTTATTCTGAACTTACCGTCTATCTCGTTGATCTTTTTAAGTAAGGTGGCAAAGCACGTTCCGTCGTTTAAATCATTACCATACGAGTTGACGTTTTGACCAAGAAGGGTGATCTCTTTGTATCCTTCCTCGACGAGCTTTTTTACGTCACGGATTATAAAATCTTCTCTTCTGCTTCTTTCTCTTCCTCGAACGTACGGAACAATGCAATAGCTACAAAAATTATTGCAACCGTACATAATGTTAACGAAAGCTGATATTTTGTTATCTCTACAGATTGGAACGCTTTCGTCGATTGGAAGCTCTTCGGACAAATATAGCTTGTTTCCTTTGTTGTTGCGCTCTATGCATTCGTCAAGCATCTCGCCAAAAAGTGATAGATTATGCGTTCCGAAAACGAAGCTTACGTAAGGAAATCTCTTCAAAAGATCCTCGCCTGCTCCATCCTGTTGGGTCATACAACCGCCAACGGCAATTATAAGCTTTTTGTTTTTTCTTTTGAGAGCCTTGAGTGCTCCAATATTTCCTTTTGCGGTATTTTCAGCGTTTTGTCTGATACAGCAGGTGTTGAATACGATAACGTCAGCTGATTGCTCGTCTTGCGTTTGCTCGTATCCTCTGCTTTTTAAAATACCTGCTATTTTTTCGGATTCGTGTACGTTCATCTGACATCCGAAAGTAATTATCTTGTAAAGTCCTTTCATATAAAACCTCAGAATAAGTATACAATTTTTTTGATAATTTTTCAACAAAATACCACACATTGTTATATTTATTTTAGCTTTAAAGAAACTAATATCCTGGTGATATATGAAAAAGATATTTTCTATTGCTTTTAAAATAATTTTTGCGATTATAATTATCGCAATAGTTGCAGTTTATGTTTATTACAACACGGTTACTTCAAGTGTAAAATTGAATCACGAGGTTATGGTGCAACCCGTGGTTACTTTAAGTATTTACGACAAAAGTGGAAAAGAGATAGAAATCGGTGGGTACAAGGATAATCTGTCATACGATGATATTCCTGATAATCTCATCAAGGCTTTCGTTTGTATAGAAGATAAGAAGTTTTTTGACCATAACGGCATAGACGTAGAGAGAATGGTAAAGGCTCTTGTCAAAAACGTAATATCGATGTCTAATAAAGAGGGCGCGTCTACTATAACTCAGCAATTTATAAAAAACACTCACCTTTCAATAGATAAAACGATCGACCGTAAATTAAAGGAAATAAAGCTTGCTACCGAGCTTGAAAGAGAATATTCTAAGGAAGAGATAATTACCGCCTATTTTAACGTATTGTATTTTGGTAACAGCATATATGGAGTGCAGTCTGCGAGCGAAAGATTCTTTGGTAAAGATTGCAAAGATCTGACTCTATCAGAGTGCGCTGTTCTTGCAGGCGTTGTGAAAAGTCCAGCAAACTATTCTCCACTAAGAAATCCAGAAAAAAGCAAGGCAAGACGAGATTTTATCTTGTCTGAAATGAAAAAGGATAATCTTATATCTGATATTGAGTATAACGAGGCTATATGTAGTGAGATACGTCTGTCGGGTAAGGCTGAGACCATTGGCTCGACGTTCGTTTCGTCTGTTATTGACGAAGCGTCTAAAATGCTTGGTATAAGCGAAAAGGAGCTTGCTTACAGTAACTATAAAATCTTCACTGATTACGATCCAATTATTCAATCTAACATAGAGAATATTCTAAAAAACGAGGACAATCTTGCTCGCACCGTATCAGGCAAAAGCTGTGACGCTATGGCGCTCGTTGCAAACAACGAAACGGGATTGGTTTCAGCATATTATAATTCCTATCCCTGTGAAGTTACTGAATTTTATCGTCAGCCCGGATCTACGATAAAGCCTTTCGTGAGCTATCTTCCAATGATGTCAGAGGGAAAGCTCTATCCAGCCTCCCCTGTTTTAGATGAAAAAAGAGATTACGGAGGATATTCTCCTTCGAATTACGCAAATAATTATCTTGGTTGGACGAATGCAAGGATGGCGCTGTCAAAATCAATAAATACGGTTGCGGTTGATCTTATGAATCAGTTTGGAGTAAACGATTCTATAGAGTACGCTAAAAGCTACGGCTTAAAATTTCATAGTGACGATTATTCGCTCTCAACCGCTCTTGGCGGAATGACCAAAGGCGTTAATCCTCTTGAGATAACTCAGGCGTATATGACGATAGCTCGAGGTGGAACGAGAAAAAACGTAAGCTTTGTCAAGAGGATTGAAAATGGCGGCGGAGCTATTTTAGTAGAAAATAACGGCTCTTCGACAAGAGTTGAAAGTGAAGAAAACTGTTATTTAATGAGTCAAATGTTGTCGGAATGCGTAAATAGCGGAACGGCAATTAGGCTTAGTGGAAAAGGCTACGATCTTTCGTCAAAAACGGGAACTGTAGCAAACCGTGACTCAAGATATAATAACGATATTTGGAATATGTCGTTTACTAGTAAAAATACGCTTTGCGTGTGGATGGGAAACATTGATAATTCAACTCAAAACGCCCTGCAATCAAAAGCGTTGGCGAGCGTTTACCCAACTGAGGTTGCAAGTAAGATACTTGATCATATGTATAAAAATAATAAGCCTGAAAAATTCTGTGTGCCAAGCGGTATAGTAAAGATGCCGTATTGCAGATATAGCTATGAAAACGAGCATACCTTGATGTCGCCAAGTGAGTTTGCCCTGCCGAGCGAGGTCTGCTTCGATCTATTTAATGTAAATGTTATGATGTTAGAAAGCGATAGACCTTATGAAGAGGAATTTTTAGAGCTTGAATACGGTGTAGTTGATTTAGTGCCGACGTTTGAATTCGAGACAAAAGATGACGTAATATACACCTTATACAGATCCTCTTTGACGGAAGATTGGAGTTTAGTTCTTGATATAAAAAATGCCGACAAAAAGCTGATTCTGACTGACGAAACGGCTCTTTGTGGCAATGATTATTTGTACAAAATAGTTGCCTATATAATGAATTATAAGGGAGAAAGAAAGCAGATTTGT
>JAZQYC010000095.1:0-1047 GCA_045633285.1 Clostridia bacterium
TGATATGACCAAAATCCATAGTTGGTCTGAATATCGCAGATATTTTGCAAAAATCAACGATCTCGTCAACGTTTCCTATCTGACTACGCTTGCCCATAGTTTCAAGACAAAGCATATAGTCTCCGTAGCCTGCTTCAATTACCGTTTCCGAAAGTCTCTCCAAGGCGCGAGATGCAACCAAAAGAGCGTCTCTTCGCTCAGCTTTTCCTTGGCATGCCGTATGTATTACAAGTCTTTTTCCACCAAAATACGAAAGCGCCTCTATGCTCTGCATAACGTATCTGACGTTATTCTCTGCCTTTTGTGGATCTTCAGTTGCAAAGTTTATATAATACGGAGCGTGAACGGTCATCTCGATACCGTATTTTTTTGCCTCTTCTCCTATTTTGAGAGCGCTATCCTTTTTGATATTTACGCCTCGTCCAAAGGAATATTCAAATACGTCAAGTCCAAAGCCTTTGAGCCATTCGGGCATTTCGTAAGTGTGCTTTTTCCCTGATTTTAAGAAGCTTTCAGAATGACCTGCCGGTCCAAACTTAATCATAACTCCCTCGCTGATCTAACGTCTGATTCTATTTGATTTTTAAGCGCATCAGCGCTATCAAATCTCGTTATTCCTCTTAATTTTTTTAAAAAGTGTATCTCTATCTGACTACCATAGAGATCTCCATCATAGTCAAGCAGATAGCTTTCTATATTTTTTGAAAAATCATCAAAGGTCGGATGCGCGCCAACGTTGGTCACAGAACGGTATTTATTACCGCCAACGACCGTATCGGTCGCATATACTCCCTCGTCAGGCACAACCTTATCACGCGGGATATCAATATTCATAGTGGGAAAAACGAACCTCTTTCCGTCTCCACGCCCACGAACGACCATTCCTTTTATCGAATAAGCCCTTCCAAGAAGCTCATTTGCGCGAGATATATCGCCGTTTTTTATCAAAGCTCTGATATCTCTGCTACTGATCTTTTGTCCGTATGATTCAATCTTATCGACGATTACGCACTCAATTCCACGATTGTTGCAAAAATCAACGAGCAA
>JAZQYC010000096.1:0-6664 GCA_045633285.1 Clostridia bacterium
CCGTAATCAGACAGCGTATTGTTGCAGGCTGATCCGACGTCTCCCTTTTCAAGATACACTCCTGCAAGAGAATTACAATTCTCGGTGTGACGAGATCTTTTTTCACTAAGCTTTATATCCTGAGTGTCCCTCGTATTATATTCTACGAGCAGGTCGTAAGGAATATTAACTTCCTCGCATCTAATAACGCCGTCTGCCGTAACCTCACCAAGCTTCAAATATTCAATTTCTTTTTCCGAAAAAGCGTTAGTGATCTCTTCAACGTCTCTTGGACGGCATATAACGATAAGTCCGTCCGAATCAGGCTCGTCCGCTTTAAACGATTGAGTTATTTTGAGCGCATTTAGTACGAAATCTTCCTTCTTGGTATACTTCGCGTCAACTACGAGCTTAACGACTTTTTTATCAGAGTTAAAGGCTATAAGCCTGCGCAAAAACTCTATCTCATCATCTTTTTTGAGATAAAAGATCACGTCTTCTTCTTTTGCATAATGATTAGCTACGGAATTAGCCTGAGCATAACCGCAAACAAGCGCCGTTTCCACGCCGTTTTTGTCTGCCTTGGTATCGTATATATCACGTCTGGTTGCCCCGATTCCTATTCTGCGAGCATACTCTGACAGCTCAACAGACTTGTCCTTTATAGGCTCCTTGTATACCCCCGTGATCTGTGCAAAAAAGGGTACGTATCTTGCCTCGATCAAGCTTATGCAAGCATTAAAAAGCATTTCCTCCGAGGTTACACTCTCGTTCGCTTTAAGCGCGTAGGCGTATTTGCCGTCCTCGACCTTGCCCTCGCCGAAATTAACCTTGCATTGAGCAAAACCAAAGGGTGTAGCATACTTTGCAGGAAGCTTAACTCTATACTGCGAGGCATCCGAAAGATCATCCAAAGAGGGATACACTCCCGTCTTTTCCTTGATCTGCTCAACTAGACGCAGATACATAGCGTACGCCTCTCCTATGCGAGGATTGGGGGTATCAAAATCAACCTTACCAAATTCCGCTCTCAAGAAAGAGCGCTTCTCTCTCTGCAATTTATCAAAAAGCTTCAGCTCGTCCACCGTGATATCCAAACCTGAATCAGCGCACTCTTTTTGCAAATACGAAAGCTCTCCCATGGTGAGCTCAAGCCCCTCTTTTATTGAGATAGACGCAAGTTCCTTTTCTGAAAGTTTTGCAAAACCTGATATAACGTTGTTAGCGATTTCGTTTGCCATAATATTCTCCGCATACATTATAACCTTTTTTGCTCAAAATTGCAATAACATAGAGCACTTTTGCAAAACAAATGCCGTTTTGCAACGGCATTTGGCTACGTGATTATTTTGATTATCTCGTCAAGCTTAGCTTTTTGCTCCTCGTTCAAAAAAGGTAAGACCGTTTTTTTGAAATTATCCACCTCTCCGCTTGTGAATCTTCCCTCGCTCTTGCTCTTTTTCACCTCTTCCTTGAGCTCTTTCATAAGCTCCTCCTCGCTTCTTCCGCTTCGCTCGTCTATCATTCTTTTGATTCCGTCCTCGTCAGGCTTGGTTTCACCTACTCTTTGATCGGGCTCAGGTATCACGTCAGCCTCTTGCTTTGACGGAGTAAAATTTTTTAATTCTCGCATTTTTTGCCTCCTTTTTTCACCATACAGTATATGCCGTCATATACTATTGCGTGAGGTAATATGGAAAATCTTTTAGAAACCTTTTCAAAGCTCTTAGGCTCAAACAAAAACGGCGCAAGCGGAATCGACCCTTCCACGCTGTCGTCATTGCTTCCTCTTTTTTCCTCGTTTATGGAAAATAATAAGGGCGCAACTGCCGTTGCGCCCGAAGATCTCTCTCAAAAGCTAAATATTCTTATTCGTACGTCGTCGTAAGGTAAATTGCTCTTTGGACAACGGGATCGTCCATAAGCGAATTAACTCTGCCTGAGCGCAGGGTGTTTTCCTGCTTGGGCGAAAAGCCTACTCCGTCAATAGAATCCACGTATCCTTCTGCCCCCTTAACGTACGAGGATACGTCTCCCTCAAAATAATATTTGCCGATCGTCAGCTTGATATTAAATAAAGGCTCGCTTGCGCTCGGAAAGGGCACGGTGCTCTGTCCTACACCCTTACCATAGGTATTGACCCCAACAAGCTCACAATCTCCGTCAACGATAAGCGCACCCGTCAACGCTTCTGCAGCAGACGCGGTGTTATTATCCACCAAAACGATAATCTTACCACCCTCTACATTGTCAAATATATACTTTTCATTTCCCGTAGTCGTGTAATAATGGCTGTCTCCGCTCGAATCAACGACCCTCATAATTTTTTTCTTGCTACCGTCTTGATTTGGTTTGAGAAAATACCCCGCAATTTTCGTAAGAGCTGAGCCGTCTCCTCCCGTGTTTCCTCTCAAATCAAGTATTATACGGGTTTTACCCGTATCAACCATACTCTTGACGGCAACTGCCATTTCCTCGCAGACCTCGTCACTAAATCCCGTAAAACCTATATAGCCTACGTTAGACGGTACAACAACACTTCCCGGAAGCTGACTGAAATCGGTATAATAATGCACGGCATCAGACTCAAGCTTTATAGCCGTAAGCTCAACGAGCCTTGCCTCCTGATCTAAGCTTTTCTTAACTCCAAGCTTCACCTTATCTCCTATCCTCTTATTACCGATAAGAGCAACGAAATCCTCTACGAAATCACCCTCTACCGCTCTTCCGTTAACCGAAACGATATAATCGCCCGTTTTGATTCCTGCAAGATCGGCAGGAGAATCTTTAGTCACCCACTCTACTCTAAACTCTCCGTTGACTCCGTAGCTGAGCTCGATCCCGAGATATCCTCTATCCTCGTCGGTAGACTGAGTCTCTTTGTATATTTTTGAATACGGATCAAGGTTATCCACCACGCCCTTACAAGCGTAATAGATCACGGTATCAGGGTCAAGATCCTTATAATACGTCCTGTTAACGTAATCTATCACCGAGGTCAAAAGCGCGTAGTCGTCCGCTTTATTAAACCTCGTCATATAATCGACGTGCATTCCCAAAAAGAACGATGAAACCGCTATAATAACACATAGCAGGATTATAAAAATCCTGCTCGTGAAAAATCTTTTGATATTGAAGCCTTTTCGCTCTCTCTTATAAGACAAAGGCATGGGCTTTTCCTGTAGGTTGTCGCCTTGCGTCATTTCGTATTTTCGTTCATCTTGTACAAGATCTCAAGTATTCTGAATGTAACCGCATCAGAAAATACTCTGATATTCAATCCCGTGTCACGCTCTATTTTGTCAAGTCTGTACATAAGCGTATTACGGTGAACGTACAAGCTTCTTGCAGTCTCCGAGATATTAAGAGAATGATTCATAAATACCTCTGCCGTCAACGTAAGATCGGGGTCTTCAAGGACTGCTATAGTCTCTGCATCGAGGTTTCTGCGCTTGTAGTTTTCTATAACCTTTCTCGGAAGCTCCTCGAGAATGCTTGCCATCAAAAACTCCTTGTACGAATATACCCTACCGGAGTAATTGAAATATTTGCCCATATTGAGACCTGCAATTGCTTGATTGTAGCTCTCTCTAAATTCGTGTATACCTCTTGCGATACCACCCGAGCATATACTAAGATCAAGCGAAAGCTCGGTCTTAACGTTCTCGGATAGCATAACGGCAAGCTCGTTGACGCCTATACTCTCATCGTCAGGATTGATATATTTAACGTAAGCGAGCACGTCCTCTCTCATCATAGCGCATACGTCATACTGAGAGGTGGAAAACGAGGTCAAAAAGTTCATTATCTCGCATATTTTGCTCGCCTCTGCACCTATTGCGTAAACGTAATAAAGTCCGTTCGGAAATCCCAATTTTTCCTTGATATCCTTGATGTCGTAGGTACTTGCCGTACCAAGGAGTACGGATTTAAAAACGTTCTCATCATCCGAGGTCGGATTGAAATGCTTAAGCGCATTCTCTATTATCGAGGATATCATAAACGCATAATCAGTCGAGCGCTTATCCGCTCCTCTGATAACACCCACAAGAGGTTGCGATCTCATATCTACGTTTATGAGAAAATAGGTATATTCTACCGTTTTATCAGCGTATATTCCGTCCACGAAAACGGTAGGCTGGAGCGATTTAAAGGGATATCCCTCCTCTGCTCCGCTTGTTCTCGCCATAAGGTCTCCCAAAAAATCGAATACGGCAATACCTACGCCCGTTCTGTTTTCAATATCGGAAATAATGGATTTAAGTCTTTCCTGCATTTACTCTGCTTCCTTTTCTTTTTTTGCAGTTCTTGGCTTTGATTTCAGACTGTCTCTGATCTCGATGAGTATCTCTTCTATTCTCTCGTCCGTGGTCTTTACGGGAGCAGGAGCAGGGGCAGGCTCAGTAGCAGGCTCTACCTCAACGACCTCCTCTTCTTTTTTTGCAAGAGCGGCAAGCCTTTCGGTAGCTATCGCAAGACGAACCTTAGCCGAACGAATGATCCTTACTGCGAGAAATATACAAAAGGCAATTATCAAAAAGTCGAGTATTCTCTGCAAAAATAGACCGTAGCCAAGAGTAATAGCAGGTGTTACCGTGCCGTCTAATTCCGTCACAGCTTCCTTGAGCACGATACTCAGATCGCTCAGCTGAACGTTGCCAACGGCAAGACCGACAAGAGGGTTGATGATCTTATCTACGAATGCATTGATAATCTCCTTGAACGCAGCACCGATTACAACACCGACAGCCATGTCGATTACGTTCCCCTTTGCTATGAACTTCTTGAAATCAGCCCAGAACGACTGACCCTTTGCTTTCATTTCGGCTTTCTTTGCTTTTTTGATAGCCTTCTTTTCTTCTTTGGTTAGTTTTTTACTTTCCGTCATATGTATTCCCCTTTTTTTACTGTATAAACAACGACTTTGATGCAAATTCGGGATCTGCAGTCACGTCGATATGCAGTTTTCTGAAACAGTTCTCGTCCGTTCCCGAGGGCATTACAGTTGAGTGAGCCTGAAGTCCCATAAATTCGTTGATCTTCTTAAGCGCCTCTGCCGCAATAGGATCGTTGGTTGCCGATATCGAAAGAGCAACAAGCGCGTCCTCTATCTTGAGCCTGTAATCGCTCTCGCCCAAAACCTCTCTCTTTAGTTTCATTATAGTATCGAGAACCTCGGGAGCAAGAAGCTTGATATCGTCTGAAAAACCGCAAAGTCTCTTGAGACTGTTAAGAAGAAGACTTGCCGACGCTCTCATCTGAGCTGTTTGCTTGCCCGTTACTATTTCACCGCTCTTAAGCTTGATAGCAATAGCCGGAGCTTCTGCGATCTCTGCCTTTTTTCTTGCAGGCTCAACTACGTCACGGTCGGTGGGTTGGAGCTGCATCTCGTTCATCAGCATTGCAGCCTTTTCAACCGCCTCATAACCAACTCTTCCGTGCTTATAATCACATTTTACCTTGAAATATCTGCGAATTATCTCTTGCTTAGCAGCGTCTCTTACAGCCTCGTCATCCGTTATGCAATATCCCGCCATATTAACGCCCATATCGGTAGGCGAACGATATACGTCCGTGCTTCCCGTTATCTTTTCAAGGATAGTGCGAACCACGGGAAAGACCTCTATATCACGATTGTAGTTGACCGTGGGCATACCATACGCTTCAAGGTGGAACGGATCAATGAGATTGCAGTCTCCAAGATCTACCGTTGCAGCCTCATAGGCTACGTTTACGGGATGCTTAAGGGAAAGATTCCATATCGGGAAGGTCTCGAACTTTGCGTATCCTGCCTTAACTCCTCTCTTGTACTCGTGATAAAGCTGAGACAAACAGGTAGCAAGCTTTCCGCTACCAGGACCAGGCGCAGTTACTACGACGAGAGGTCTCGTGGTTTCGATATAAGGATTAGCTCCGTATCCCTCGTCGCTGACTATGGTATCAACGTCAACGGGATATCCCTTGGTAGGAGTATGAATATAGACCTTCTCCCCTCTCATTTCGAGCTTTTTGCGGAATACGTCCGCCTGAGACTGCCCCTTGTACTGAGTAATAACGACGCTACTGATATAGATACCGAGCTTTCTCAAGCTATCCATCAAGCGAAGCACGTCCATCTCGTACGTAATACCGTAATCGGCACGAATCTTATTTCTTTCAATGTCTCCTGCGCTTATGATGAAGATTATCTCAAGCTTGTCCTTGAGCTTGGTAAGAAGAGAGATCTTTGCGTCAGGCGCAAATCCCGGCAAAACTCTTGACGCATGATAATCGTCAAATAGCTTACCACCAAACTCAAGATAGAGCTTATTGCCCTCCTTGTTGATACGTTCAAGTATTTTTTCGGACTGTTTCTCTATGTATTTCTCGTTGTCAAAGCCGATCTTCATCGTATAACCTCTTATCCCTTTAAGTAATATCTAGTATATTGTATCATTTAGAGAATTTTATTTCAAGGAAATTCAATCAATTTTTTGAATTTTTAAAGCGACCAATCAATTTCTCTACCAAACGCTTTCAAATACTCGTTTGCTTTGCTGAATGGACGAGACCCGAAAAAGCCTCCGAATGCAGAAAGCGGACTTGGATGGGGAGACTCGATTATCTTATGCTTCGGGTTTGTTATAAGACTCTTTTTTGAGCGCGCGTTCGATCCCCAAAGAATGAATACGATCGGCTCGGAAGA